>JBEKYB010000023.1:0-10943 GCA_049511435.1 Nitrospirota bacterium
GGTCGCGGGCAAGAAGTTCGCGGTGTTCTGCGGCAAGGGCAATAACGGCGGCGACGGCCTGGTCATTGCCAGACACCTCCATAACAGGGGCGCGAAACTAAAGATATTTCTTTTCTCCGAGGATATGAAGGGCGACGCCCTTACAAACCTCGGTATTGCCCGCAAGATGAGCCTGGACATAAAGGTTATCTCATCGGACTTAAGGGCCGAGACCTCCGATGCGGCGCACGCGGACCTTGTGATAGACGCGATATTCGGCACGGGGCTTTCAAGCGAAATAACCGAGCCGTACAAGGCGGCAATACTTATGATAAACGCAAACGCCAGGCGCGTTGTTTCGGTGGACATGCCGTCGGGTGTAGACTCCGATTCCGGCAGGATAATGGGTTCCGCGGTAAACGCCAGCCTCACGGTGACACTGGGGCTGCCCAAGAGGGGGCTTTATTTCTACCCGGGGGCGCAGAATGCGGGGGATATCAGGGTTGTAGATATAGGCATCCCCTCGGGCGCAGTGGAAGAGGCGGACATACCCGCAAGCCTCCTGACCCGGGAACAGGTGAAAGGCCTCGTGCCGGCGAGACTGCCGGACTCTAACAAAGGCACCTTCGGGCATCTCCTGATGCTGGCGGGGTCCGCCGGGAAGACCGGGGCCGCGGTGCTCGGGGCAATGGCGGCGCTAAGGGCCGGCGCGGGTCTCGTGACCGTGGGCGTCCCGGAAAGCCTTAACGACGTCTTCGAGGAAAAACTTACCGAGGAGATGACCGTTCCGCTGCCGGAGACCCCGGAGCGCACCCTCTCGTCGGGCGCGCTTGACAAGATTCTTGATATACTCGAGGGTAAGACGGCGGTCGCAATAGGCCCGGGCCTGACCACGAACAAGGACACCGCGAAACTTGTGGCGGAGCTTTTGCCGCGCATAAAGATACCGATGCTGATAGACGCCGACGGGCTCAACATACTCTCGCTCGACGAGACGCCGCTGAAAAACGTAAAGGCGCCGGTAGTCCTGACGCCTCACCCGGGCGAGATGGGGAGGCTCCTGGGCGTGCTGACCAGGGAGGTGCAGGCCGACAGGCCCAAGGCCGCCCTGGAGTTGGCACAGGAGTACGGGGTAACGGTGGTGCTGAAAGGGGCCAGGACGCTTATCGCCGGTCCCTCCGGTGATTTTTACGTAAACCCCACCGGCAACCCGGGGATGGCGACCGCGGGCACCGGCGACGTCCTGACGGGGATAATAGGTTCGTTCATGGCGCAGGGCCTAAGCGGCATGGACGCGGCCAAGATAGGTGTCTATGTGCACGGGATGGCGGGCGATATCGCCGCGGCGGACAAAGGGCAGGCAGGGCTGGTCGCGGGCGACCTGGCCGGCGCTGTCGCATATGCGCTGAAAACTCTTTGACCTTTAGCTAAACGGAGGCGGAAGTGGCACGTTATTTCATTATCCTCGCAATGCTGGTATTTTTAGCCGGATGCGCGTCGGATATCGACAAAGCCGACAGGGCGATGCAGAAGGGTGACTACGCAAAGGCAGCCCTGCTTTACAGGAATGTCCTCGACAACAAAAAGCTGAAGGCGCCCGAGGCCTCGGAGATAAGATATAACCTCGGCCGGGCGCTCGTCAAGCTGGGGCGAAACGAAGACGCGGCGGAGGAGTTCCGTCAGGCCATAGACCTGAAACCGGACAAGGAGAACCTCAAGGTGTACATGGCGGAAGCGGAGACGCTGGACGCCATAGGGCTCTTGGAACAGGAGGCGTTCGTCCTCAGGAACGCGCTTATACTCGACAATGGCAACCCCCACGCCGAGGCCATGCTCGGCTCCTGCTACGCGAAGCTCGGCCAGTTCATGAACGCAAGAGAGGAGTTCAGCCTGGCGATACAGCATAACCCGAGGGACCCTGAGAACTATTTGAACATGGGCCTTGTCATGGACAAACTGGGCAATGCGCAGCAGGCCGTGGCCAACTGGGAGGAGGTTATAAAGCTCAAACCCGACCATGAACAGGCGCTCCAGACGCTGGGTTTCGTATACAACAGGCTGAACCAGTATCCCGATGCGGTGCGCATATATTCCAAACTGGTGTCGCTAAGACCGGACGTGCCCAAGTTCCACAACAACCTTGGCATTGCGTTTTATAACAATAGGCAGTACAAGGAGGCGCTCAGGGAGTTCCAGGCCGTATTCAAGCTGGACAAGGACTTCCCGGGCATCCAGGACTCCTTGACCCTGGCCAAAAGGGGCGTCTCGAGGTTGAGCCAGAAAAGACAGGGATAATATAAGCATAACAACATTAGCAACAAGGGGGGACGACAATCCCCCCGTTTCGTTTTAACGGCATATCTATGAAACCTTCCGTAAAGCTTCTGTCGGAATATTTCCGCGGCGCCTACGGGGCCTCCCCCGGAAGCCTGGAAGTGACGCCGCTGGGCCGGGGCAGCCACGGGCAGGGGTACAGGGTGAGGTTCGCCAGGGATGGGGCAACGAAACACCTCATCGTGAAGACGCTCGACGGAGGGGTCGGGCTCGGGCATGACTACCCTTCCGACAGGGCGGCCGTGCTCCTCCAGGCGAGGGGCTCCTACGGGAGGCTTCCCCGTCACGTGAAGGCGGTGGACGTGCTGGCGCTTGGCGGGGGCGGCCGGATGTTCTCAATCGACGGAGGGCGCGAGTACTACCTGGTTATGGAAGAGGCGGAAGGGAGAAGCTATTTCAGCGACCTCATGAAAATGGCCGGAGAGAAAAGCCTCGGTGCGCTGGACCGTGACAGGATAAAGGAAATGGCTAAGTACCTGGCATCCGTCCATGCCGAAAAAAAGGAATCGCCGTCCCTATACTTCAGGAAGATAAGGGATACCATCGGGCATGGTGAATGCCTTATGGGCGTATTCGACACCTACGAAACCGCCGGGGCAGGGTTCACGTCGCTCTCCGAGATGGCAATTATAGAGAAGGCGTGCGTGGACTGGCGGGCGCGGCTCAAGCCGCTCCATGCGCGGTTATCGAGGGTGCACGGCGACTTCCACCCGGGCAATATCCTGTTCGGCTCCCGGACTAAGTTCAGCCTCCTTGACAGGAGCCGCGGCGAATATGGCGAGCCGGCGGACGACGTCACGGCGCTGACGATTAATTACATTTTCTTTTCTCTGATAAAATATGGAGAGATGGCGGGGCCATATGCCGAGGCGCTGGAGATGTTCTACAGGGAATACATAGAAGAGACCGGCGACAGGGCCGTAACCGGGGTTGCGGCGCCATTTTACGCCTTCAGGGGCGCGGTCGTGGCGAATCCGCTCTTTTATCCGGATGTGACGGACGAAGTGCGGGCAAGGATAATGGCGTTCATGCACGGCGTGCTCCGGGCGGAGGCATTCGAGCCGTCCAGGATAAATTCATACATAAAAACCGGGCTCAGGCTCAGGAAGAGGCTCATTTAATGGAAAATTTCAGCTGGCTAAATGCATTCAGAGAGATGGGCCGGAAGGTGCGCGAGGAGCTTGAGGAGCTCTTCAAGGGGACGAGCGCGGGCAAGGCGGTCGGAAAGGGCGCGGGCGGCGATACCACGCTTGTCCTTGACAAGCGCGCGGAGGACGCCATAGTCCTGCTGCTTGAGAAGCTCCACGCCTCCGGGGAGGATTTTTCGTTCATCTCGGAAGAGCTTGGCGAGAGGTCGTTCGGAGAGGGCGGGGTCGTCATCCTGGCCGACCCGATCGACGGCAGCAATAACGCCAAGTACGGCATACCTTTTTTCTCGACCGCGCTGGCGATGTCCACGGGGAGGAAGCTCTCCGATGTGGGCCTGGGCTACATTATAAACCACGGCAACGGTGACGAGTTCTGGGCGATAAAGGGACAGGGGGCCTATAAAAACGGGATAAGGATAAAGACCTCCGGGAGCAGCGAGATAGGGATGCTCAATTTCGAGGGGTCGTCGCCGAAGCGGGACATAATGGCGGCCTTGCCCCTGCTCTCGGCGGCCCATAAGGTGAGATGCCTGGGGACCACGGCGCTCGACCTTGCCTGCCTCGCATCCGGCGCGACCGACGCGGTGCTTGTGCCGTCGCCTTCCAGGAGCTTCGATTACGCGGCGGGCTGGCTGCTGGTCAAAGAGGCCGGCGGCATAGTCACGGACACCTCGGGCAACGCCTTGGACGAGACGCCGCTAGGTATTGACAGGACGACCCCGTTTATCGGCGCGGCGACCGAGGCGCTGCTTGCCAAGGCGCTCAGTGCGCTAAAAGGAGGCTCATGAAGGCCAGGGCCCTCATGATACAGGGCACGGGCTCGCACGTGGGTAAGAGCGTCATAGTCGCGGCCCTGTGCCGCATATTCAAAAGAAAGGGTTACCGGGTAGCCCCGTTCAAGGCCCAGAACATGGCCCTCAACTCGTTCATAACCCCGGAGGGCGGCGAGATAGGCAGGGCACAGGCATACCAGGCGGAGGCCGCGTGCATACCGCCGTCGGTACTGATGAACCCCATACTCCTGAAGGCGAATAGCGATACCGGCGCCCAGGTGATAGTCCGGGGCAAGGTGGTCGGCAACATGGGCGTGCGGGAATACCATGCCTATAAAGATGAGGCGTTCCGCGCGGTTGAGGATTCCTACCGCGAGCTTTCATCCAAATTCGACCTGATAATAATCGAGGGCGCCGGCAGTCCCGCCGAAATAAACCTCAAGGAAAACGACATAGTAAACATGAAGACGGCGGCCATGGCGGACGCCCCGGTGATAATAGCCGCGGACATCGACAGGGGCGGAGTCTTCGCCCAGATAGTAGGGACGATGGATATACTCGACGAAAAAGAGCGGGCCATGGTGGCCGGGTTCCTGATAAACAAGTTCCGGGGCGACGCCTCGCTGTTAACCAGCGGGCTGGACTTCGTTAGGGAGCGGACCGGGAAGCCGGTGCTGGGGGTGATACCTTACTTCAGGAACATACACGTGCAGGAAGAGGACGGCGTGGCGCTCTCCGGGCCGGCCGCGCACGGAGGGGACGGCGCCGTGGACATCGCCGTGCTGAGGCTCGGGCATATATCCAACTTCACCGACTTCGACCCGCTCTCTCAGGAGCCGGACGTGCGGGTCAGGTATATCCGGGACGTCCGGGACTTCGGCAGGCCCGACATGCTGATAATACCGGGCAGCAAGAACACCATAACGGACCTCCTGGAACTCAGGGCGTCCGGCCTCGAGCAAAAAACGCTGGAATATTACGGCTCCGGAGGGTACGTAGCCGGTATCTGCGGCGGGTTCCAGATGATGGGCAGGGTCGTGCGAGACCCCGAGGGGCTTGAGTCTTCGCACGGCTCCGTGCACGGGATGGGGATTCTCGACGCCGAAACCGTGCTCGAAAGCGAGAAGGTCACCGCCCAGGTGGAGGCCGAACCCTTCACGGGAGATAAAAAGGCGACGGTCACCGGCTATGAAATCCACATGGGCAGGACGGAGCTCGGCGGGGGCGCAAGCGCGCTTTTCAGGATAACATCCAGAAACGCCGAAAACGTAAGTTACAAAGACGGGGCGATATCCCGGGACGGCAGCGCCTGGGGGACCTATATACACGGTATTTTTGAAAACGACGGATTCCGCGGCAATCTCCTGGGCGGGTTGAGGAAGAAAAAGGGCCTGGTCGGCGTGAACAGCGCCAGCTATTCTGATACCAAGGAAGATGCCTACGAGGCGCTTGCGGACCTGGTCGAAGGCCATGCCGATATGCCTTCCATAATGGCTCTTATTAGTAACTCATGCTAAATATTGCTATTTTTTGATATAATATAGTAAAATGATAGGGTTACCCGTCTTATAGGGGCTTATATAGGGATGGATTAGTGGATATAAACGCCTTCATACGGAAACTGCAGTTCAAAAGAAGCATAAAGGTAAAGCTCTCGCTCTACTACATGCTCCTCGTCATTGTTCCGTTCATATTCCTCGGGCTGATGGCATATCAGAGCGAAAAGGCGGCGCTCCGGGAGCGCATCCGCGGACACCTCACATCCATAGCCGACATACAGAAGGGGAGGCTTGAGTCCTGGCTCATGGAACGGTCTGCCGATGCGGCCTACATCGCCCGCGATACCAGAAATGCAAAAGTATTGGCCTTTTTAGAGAAGGCGGGCCGCACCTCCGCGTATACACGGACGCCCCAATACCGTGAATTATTGGAGTCCATCAGCCTTATATGCAGCAGTCACGGCGACCTGGAAGCGCTTATCCTTAATGACGAGGGCCGCGTAATGGTCGCGACGAAAGAATCGGACGTGGGCCAGCCGCGGGATTACGAGGGCTATTACAAGGGTGCGATCAAGGATAAAGGCAAGACATATATCCAGGACATATACAACGACTCCAACCTCAAGAAGATATCCATGGCCTTTTCCAGGGCCGTCCAAGACCCCGGCCGCCCCGGAAAGACCATCGGCGTGGCCGTCCTCATCGTCGGGATGGACAAGAGCTTCTACCCGATATTCGAGTCCTGGCCGGGGATGAGACAGACAGGCGACACCATAATAGCCCGGCGGGATGACGGCTATATAGTCTTCCTGAACCGGCTCAGGTTCCGGCCTGACGCCCCGCTTAACCTGATGCTCCCGGTAAAAGGCAATGAGGCTCTCCCCGCGGCCCTTGCTACGAGCGGCGGGGAAGGCATAACCGAGACCACGGACTACCGCGGGGTGTTGGTGCTTGCGGCATACCGCTATATCCCGGAGACGAAGTGGGGCTTCGTCGTCAAGGAGGATTACGACGACGCCTTCTCACCGGTCCATAACCTCACGCACAAGGTCTTCGTCATAATGGCCCTGACATTCGTGCTCGTACTGGTGCTTATCTATTTCGTCTCGAAGAGGATATCCGACCCGGTAGTGTCCCTAAGCGAGCTCTCCCGCAGGATAGCCGGCGGGGATTTCGATGTCATGCTCCCCATCAAGAGCGGAGACGAGTTGGGAGTGCTCGCGTCGTCCTTCAACGACATGGCGTTGGCCCTAGTAAAATATAAGTCGCAGGTGGACGAGAAGGGTGCGGAGCTCGAAAAGGCCAACAGGGAGCTTTCTACACTCGCGCAGTCGCTGGAGGAGAAGGTCGGGAGCAGGACCAGCGAGCTTGAGGGCCTTAACCGCACATTGCTCTCGATGATGGGTGACCTGGACGAGAGGACGGAGGCGCTTGAAAAATCCAGGGAAGAGCTGCGGAAGTTCGCGAGCGAGATCGAGGAGTCGAGGAACAGGGTGCGGGAGAACCTGGAGATAGTCGAGCGCGCAAACGTTGAGCTGAGGCGCATAGACCGCCTGAAGGACCACTTCCTGGGCATGATGTCGCACGAGCTGAGGACGCCCCTGTCTCTTATCACCGGGTATTCGAGCAACCTCCTGGCGGATAAAAGCGACTGTTACCAGCCCAAAGTGCTGGAGGCATTGGAGGGCATTCAGAAAGGGGCCGAGAGGCTCAAGATAATAATCAGCGAGATGCTGGACGTATCGAGGATAGACGCAAAGGGGCTGAGGCTCGTTTTCTCTCCGGCGGACATCGGACAGATAGTGGAAGATGTATTGGGCGAGCTAGGCTCTTTTATCAAGGAGAGGAAGCAGGAGGTATCGGTCGGCGACCACTCTCATCTCCCCGAGGTCTCCCTGGACAAGAAGAGAATACATCAGGTGCTGGTGAACATCATCGGCAACGCGATAAAGTTCACGCCGGACGGCGGCAAGATCGAGATAGCCTTCGAGAAGAAAAATGAAAGCGGAAGGGTAATAAACTACGGGAAGTCCGGGGACGGGTTCGTCCACCTGGTGGTCAAGGACAGCGGGATAGGCCTGGACAAAGACGAGCTGGAGAGGATATTCGAGAAGTTCTACGAGGTGGGCGAGATCGACAAGCACGCGACCAGCAAATTCGCCTTCCTGGGCCGCGGAGTCGGACTGGGCCTGCCCATAGCGCGCGGCATAATAGAGGCGCACGGAGGCAGGCTCTGGGCGGAAAGCGCCGGGTACGACCCGGAGAATTACCCGGGCAGCAGCTTCCATATCATGCTTCCGGTAAATATGGAGACGAGGGAGAAGGCCCTGGCCGGAGTTGTCGCGGAGACAACGGAGCCCGAAGCGGCTGCGCCCCCGGCGGTCGCGCCGGCGGCCGCGGGACAGCGGCGCGAGAAGAAGTTCAAGGTACTGGTCATCGAGGACGACCTGGACATACTTGGTCTTACGGAAAAAATACTCAAGGACAACGGCTATGACGTCATAGCCGCCGAAAACGGCCGGGAAGGGATAGAGAAGACCAGGCAGCAAAGGCCCGACCTCCTGCTGCTGGACGTATACATGGAAGATATAAGCGGCTACGAGGTCTGCGAGATATTGAAGGCCGAGGAGGCCACCAAGGATGTGCTGATAGCCATGTTCACCGCGGGGGCGCAGCGCTGGGAGATAAACAGGGGCTTCAAGTCCGGCGCGGACGCCTACATAACGAAGCCGTTCAAGACCCACGAGCTTATCGCGAAGGTGGGCGAGCTGCTCAGCCGTAAGTCCCCTGCCGCCGAGAATAAAGGTTGACTAAGCATCCCCTTTTAAAATAAAATCCATCCATGCCGCCCATCAGTATTATCCTCGCTTTCATCCTTGACGTCCTGTTGGGCGACCCGAGGCGCATGCCCCACCCGGTCATGGCGGTCGGGAAGCTGGTCGGGGGCCTGGAAAAACTGTTCAATAAAAAATCGGCTTCGAGGGCGGCCCTGTTCTCGGCCGGGCTGGCGGTAGCCGTCTTCGTGACGCTGTCGGTCTACCTGGCGGCATCCTTCCTCATAAAATATTCATATGAATATCTCGGCGTTTATGCGGGGGCGGCCGTCTCAATCTACCTTGCATATACGACCCTGTCCATAAAATCACTTGCGGACGCCGCGAAGGACGTCGCCCTTCCGCTCGAGAAAGGCGACCTGCCGGAAGCCAGGAAGAACCTGTCCATGATAGTCGGCCGGGACACCGCGAACCTCGATGCAACCGAGGTGGCGAGGGGCGCTGTCGAGACGGTCGCCGAGAACACGTCCGACGGGATAATCGCGCCGCTTTTCTATCTGACAATAGGCGGCGCCCCGCTTGCGCTGGCGTACAAGGCCATAAACACCATGGACTCCATGATAGGTTACAAAAACGAGAGGTACGCCTATTTCGGGCGGGCGGCGGCAAGGCTCGACGACATCGCGAATTTCATACCCGCAAGGCTCACCGCGCTCCTGATGGTCGCCGCGTCTTTCCTGGCGAGGGCGGAAATCCTCTCCTGGAAAAATTCATGGTCGATACTAATCCGTGACAGGCGGAAGCATCCGAGCCCGAACAGCGGTTACCCCGAAGCGGCTGCGGCGGGCGCATTGAACGTCAGGCTGGGCGGCGAAAGCTCATATTCCGGGGTTAAGTCCGCAAAACCCTTCATAGGCGAGCCTTCCGGGCCTTTAACCCCCCGAAAGATAAGGGACGCGGTAATCCTGATGAATATAACTGCTCTTTTGGGACTTCTGTTTTCGGTTGTCCTCGGGGTCTTTCTCTATTACAGATGGGAACTGAGCGCGGCGTTCAATTCGGTACATTGATATCAAGGAGGCGGCTTGGCGCTCCCGCACGGCGGCAACATATACCACTATTCGAAAAAGTACGGAATCCCTGAGGATTCCATAGCCGACTTTTCCGCGAGCATAAACCCGCTCGGCCCTCCCGAAAAGGCGCTGGTGGCGCTGGATGAGGCCAAAAGCTCCCTTATTAATTACCCCGACCCGGACTGCAAGGAGTTGATCGGGATACTGTCGGAACGCCTTGGGATAGGCACCGGCTCCATCCTGATAGGGAACGGCTCGACCGAGTTCATATACCTGCTCCCAAGGGCGCTAAAACTCAAGAAGGCCGTCGTGTTGTCCCCGACGTTCTCCGACTACGAGAGGGCCGCGCTCCTCGCCGGGTACAAAACTACACGGTTAACACTCAGCGAGAAGCAGGGTTTCCAGCCGGATACCGAAAGGCTCATGAAGGAGCTGAAAGGCGGCGGGTTGTTCTTCCTGTGCAACCCGAATAACCCTACAGGCGTGCTCATGGAGAGGGAAAGGCTCCTTGACGTCCTTCATTATTCGGCAAAGATTGGGGCCGTAGTCTGCGTCGACGAGGCATTCATCGAGTATGCGCCCGGACAGTCAATAATAAAAGAGGCCGTGAAGTTAAAAAACGTGGCGGTGCTAAGGAACTTCACCAAGTTCTACGGTATGCCCGGCATAAGGATAGGATATTTGGCGGCTAGCCCCGGCCTGGTCAGGAAAATTAAGGCCTTCAAGGAGCCCTGGAGCGTTAACGGCCTTGCCCTTAAGGCCGCGGCCGCGGCGATTGCGGACGAGGAGTATACCAGGAAAAGCCTGGAGCTGGCGGAACGGGAGAAGAAGCATCTTTTGAGCGGGCTCTCAGGTATTCCATGCCTGCGGCCTTTCCCGTCGGCTGCGAACTTCATCCTTGTAAAGCTCGGCAAGGGGCTAAGCTCCAATGCCGTTACGGAGCGCCTGGCGGCCCGCGGCATTTTAGTCAGGGACTGCTCGAGCTTCAGGGGACTGGGGGGCACCTTCATACGGGTCGCGGTAAAGAGCAGGCGCGAGAACCGGATGCTTCTTGAGGCCCTGCAAGCCTTTACAAGCTCCTTTGGGTGTGATAGATTTTAGGAGTGATGAAACGTACCGCACTCTACGACAGGCATAAGGCGCTTGGCGCGAAATTCGCCGACTTCCACGGCTGGGAGCTGCCGCTTGAGTTTTCGGGCACCGTGAAGGAGCACGAGGCGGTCAGGAGGACGGCCGGGCTCTTCGACGTAAGCCACATGGGCGTCATAGAGGTCGGCGGCCAGGACAGTATTCCGTTCCTCGGCAAGATGCTCCCGTTCAGGCCGGAGACGCTGCCCGTGGACAGGGCGCGTTACTCTTTTCT
>JBEKYB010000024.1:0-10793 GCA_049511435.1 Nitrospirota bacterium
CGTCGCCTGGGTCGCCTCGCTCACCGGCGTGGACATCACGCTGGAACTTGCCCGGAACGTCCTTCGGGACATCATCACCGAGAAGGATAAGGTGATGGGCCTGGACGAGATAATAAAGCTCGTCTCCGAACATTACCAGTTGAAGGTCTCGGAGCTTAAGT
Organism: Nitrospirota bacterium; assembly: GCA_049511435.1. Lineage (GTDB taxonomy): Bacteria > Nitrospirota > JACRHJ01 > JACRHJ01 > JACRHJ01 > JBEKYB01. Next base: position 162 of record JBEKYB010000024.1, read on the forward strand.
CAAAAAAGAGGACGAAGAACCTGGTCCATCCGAGGCAGATAGGCATGTACCTCTGCCGGACGATAGGCGGCGCGTCCCTGCCCGAGGTCGGCCGGGTGTTCGGCGGCAAGGACCATACCACGGTGCTGCACGCGTGCAGGCAGGTGGAGGACCGGAAGTCAAAGGACATAAAATACGACGCCGAGGTCGAATCCCTGGCCAAGACGATAAAGGGTGCATAAAACCCTACTTTCTCTTTTGCAAAAGAGAAAGTAGCAAAGAGAAACGATACTTAAAGAAATATTTCTTTGGCCACTTTCTTTAGCAAAAGAAAGTGGGAACTTCTCTTAGAGAAAGGGGCGGCTCTCATGAAGTTTAATATCAAGAAGGAAGAGTTTCTCAAGGGGCTGGCAAGGGTCCAGTCGGTGGCGGACAGGCGGAATACCATGCCCATACTCTCGAACGTCCTCATAGAAAGCGCGGAAGGGGGCATAGCGATCACGGCGACCGACCTGGAGATCGGCCTCCGGGGGGTGTACGAGGCCCAGGTCCTGGAGCCCGGAGGCGTCAGCCTCTCCGCCAGGAAGCTCTACGAGATAGTCAGGGAGCTGCCGCATGAGGAGGTCTCCGTCGAGAGCGCCGAGAACAACTGGGCTACGATAAAAAGCGGCCAGGCGGTGTTCAAGTTCACAGGCCTTGCTAAGGAGGAGTTCCCGACCCTGCCCGAGATGGAAGGGGCCGACTTCATACCCGTCGAGACGGAGGTAATGCACGACCTCATCAGGAAGACGATTTTCGCCGCCGGCGACAACGACACTCGCTACGTCTTAAACGGGCTTTACATGACCATCGCAAAAGAGGGCGGCGGCACGGCCATCCAGATGGTCGGCACGGACGGCCATCGCCTGGCGATACTGAAGAGGACGCTTAACGTATCTACGGAGGCGAGCTCGGCCATAGTGCCCAAGAAGTCCGCGGCCGAGCTGAAAAAACTTCTGGACGAGGGCGAGGGTAATCTCCGGATGGCCGTCTCCAAGAACCACATCGTGTTCAAGCTGAACTCGCTCTACATGGTCACCCGCCTGATAGAGGGCAACTACCCGAACTACGAGCAGGTCATCCCTACCAGCAACAACAAGGACGTGGTCGTGGACAAGGCGGCGCTGGTGAGCGCCCTGAGGCGCGTCTCGCTGCTCTCGAGGGAACGGACCAACGCGGTGAAGTTCACGTTCACCAGCAAAAAGGCGGTCCTTTCCTCGCAGAACCCGGAGATGGGCGAGGCGAGGGAAGACATGCAGGTGGATTACTCGGGCGAGGAGCTCGAGGTCGGGTTCAACGCGAAGTACCTGCTGGACGCGCTCTCGGTCATGGACCAGGACAAGGTGAACATGCACCTGAAGGACAACCTCTCCCCGTGCATAATCAGCCAGCAGGGTTCGGCGAAGCCGGACGCAGGCGAGATGTACAAGTGCGTTGTCATGCCGATGCGGGTATGACGAATTAAGAAGTATATAAAAAGATTGAATTAAGGGAGATATAGCAAAGATGGCAAACACGCCAACGGAAGAGCGGTACGAGGCGGAACAGATAAGGGTGCTCGAAGGCCTTGAGGCCGTCAGGAAGCGCCCCGCCATGTACATCGGCAGCACCTCGGTCGCAGGGCTGCACCACCTGGTCTACGAGGTGGTGGACAACAGCGTGGACGAGGCGCTGGCAGGGTACTGCCGCAACATCGAAGCCACCATACATATCGACAACTCGGTCACGGTCGAGGACGACGGGCGGGGTATACCCACGGGCATGCACCCGACCGAGAACCGCCCCGCGGCGGAGGTCGCCCTCACGGTGCTGCATGCCGGCGGGAAGTTCGACAGTTCATCGTACAAGGTATCGGGCGGCTTGCACGGCGTCGGCATATCCGTGGTGAACGCGCTCTCGGAATGGCTCGAGCTCGAGATATGGCGCGAGGGGAAGGTGTTCGAGCAGCGCTACGAGCGCGGCACGCCCGTGACGGGGCTCGATGTTACCGGAACCACCAAGAAGCGCGGGACCAAAGTCACCTTCAAGCCGGACTCTCAGATATTCGAGGAGACGGAGTTCTCATACGAGACGCTGTCCCAGAGGCTCCGGGAGCTTGCCTTCTTAAACAAGGGCCTCAAAATCAATATCAGGGACGAGCGCTCCGAGAAGGAGCACATGTTCCACTACGAGGGCGGCATCGTGTCCTTCGTGGAGCACCTCTCGAAGAACAAGACCCCGCTCCACCCGAAGCCCATATACATAACCAAGGAAAAAGAAGGGATAGCCTTAGAGACCGCGATGCAGTACAACGACGGCTACGTCGAGAACCTCTACTCCTTCGCGAACAACATCAACACGCACGAGGGCGGGACGCACCTCATCGGGTTCAAGTCCGCGCTCACCCGCGCGGTCAACAACTACGCGACCTCGTCCGGCATCGGGAAGGCCCTAAAGGAGAGCCTCTCGGGCGACGACATAAGAGAAGGCCTCACCGCCGTGATATCGATCAAGCTCCCGAACCCGCAGTTCGAGGGCCAGACCAAGACCAAGCTCGGCAACTCGGACGTCAAGGGCATCGTGGACGGCGCGGTCTATGACGCGCTCTCGACGTTCTTCGAGGAGAACCCCGCCGTCGCGAAGCGCATCACGGAGAAGGCGATTACGGCGTCCAGGGCCAGGGACGCGGCCAGGAAGGCCAGGGAACTGACCAGGAGAAAGGGCGCGCTCGACGGGGGCGGCCTGCCGGGGAAGCTGGCGGACTGCTCCGAGAAGGACCCGGCGAAGTCCGAGCTTTTCCTTGTTGAGGGCGAGTCCGCGGGCGGTTCCGCGAAGCAGGGCAGAAACCGCCTCGACCAGGCGATACTGCCCCTCAAGGGCAAGATACTGAATGTCGAGAAGGCGCGATTTGACAAGATGTTGACCTCCGAGGAAGTTAAGATACTCATCACCGCCCTGGGCACGGGCATCGGGCCGGAGGACTTCAACGCGGACAAGGCGCGCTACCACAGGATAATAATCATGACGGACGCTGACGTGGACGGCGCGCATATCAGGACGCTCCTCCTGACGTTCTTCTTCCGCCAGATGCCCGCGCTCATCGAGAGGGGTTTCCTGTATATCGCGCAGCCGCCGCTCTTCAAGGTGAAGAAGGCCAAGACTGAGCGCTACATAAAGAACGAGGGCGCGCTCGAGGACTACCTCATCGAGCAGGCGGTGCAGGATTTTATCCTTAAGACGCCGTCCGGCGACCGGAAGGGCAAGGCCCTGGCCGATGACATACGGAAGCTCGCGCACTACGAGAAGATTCTCTCCCGCTTCGAGCGGAGAAAGATATCGCCCGAGATAATCCGCGCGATATCGAGGTTGCCGGAGTTCTCGCGGCAGACGCTGAAGGACGCGGGCGCGCTCGCGGGGATAATCGACGAAGTGAAGGACTTCATGGAGAAGGTATACCCCGGCATGCTGGTAGACATTAAGCCTATGCCCCTAGAGGACGACGGGTTTGTGCTTGAGGCAATGATTAGGAAAGAGAGCCAGACGCACAAGACGGTCATAGACGACGAGCTCATCAACTCCATCGATTTCCGGGAGCTGAAGACGCTATCGCCCAGCGCGCTCGGCCTAGGTCCCGCGCCGTACGTCCTGCTGGAAAAAGAGGAAGAGAAGACCTTCCGGAACACCGGCGAGATGGTGACATACGTCTTCGCCGCGGGGAAGCGCGGGCTTGGCATCCAGCGGTACAAGGGCCTGGGCGAGATGAACCCGGACCAGCTCTGGCAGACGACGATGGACCCCGAGAAGCGCACGCTCATGCAGGTGAAGGTCGAGGACGCCTACACCGCCGACGAGATATTCTCGACGCTCATGGGCGAGGACGTGGAGGTCCGGCGCGCCTTCCTCCAGGGCCATGCGATGGAAGTCAGGAATCTGGATATATAATTGTAGCTGCCCGATTCATCGGGCGGAAAAAGCATGAAAGACCGATAAATAAAAAATGAAAACGAAACCAACAATCCCCCCTTTTGAAAAATTCATGAACCCCATTTTGCAATGTCTTCGAAAAATGGGTGGTTCGGGAACAATAAATGAAATTTACGAAAACGTTTCTGATCTAATGAATTTAACAGATGATGTAGTATCTGCTCCACATGGGAAAGGCGGCCAAAGTGAAGTTCGATATCGGATAGCTTGGGCACTCACATATTTAAAAAAAACGGGTCTTATAACAAATTCGTCTCGTGGAGTATGGAATGTAACTGATCCCGAAGAAACTGTTTTGGTAAATGAACAAGAAATTAAGAAATGGGTTAGAAATAAAATAAAAGAAACAAAAGAGAGGGGAAAAGAATTAACGACTATCCAGAAAGAAAATGAAAATGAAAAAGAAATTGAAGAAAAGATTTCATGGCAAATAAAAGTTCTAAATATAATCCAAAATATCTCGGCTGAAGCATTTGAAAGATTATGTCAAAGACTTCTCCGAGAATCCGGCTTTATAGAAGCTACGGTAACTGGCCGGTCTGGTGATGGCGGAATTGATGGTCATGGAATTTTACGTCTCGCTGGCCTTGTAAGTTTCCGTGTTCTCTTTCAAAGCAAGAAGTACCAAGGTGCCGTTAGTGCGCCACAACTGCGTGATTTCCGCGGAGCGATGGTTGGGCGCGCTGACAGAGGATTATTTATTACAACGGGTTATTTTACTAAAGACGCTCAGAAGGAAGCAACCAGAGATGGTGCGCCCATGATTGATTTGGTTGATGGCGAACAACTGGTCGAGAAATTAAGAGAATTCAAACTGGGTATCGACACTCGGATGGTTGAGGAAATTGAAATTCAAAAAGAGTGGTTCGATAGAATTTAAATAAACTTTAAGAGTAACCTATGACCCCCGACGAAAATAAAAGTTTAATCTCGACGATTAACATCGAAGAGGAGATGAAAACCTCCTATCTCGATTACGCGATGAGCGTAATCGTGGGCAGGGCGCTCCCGGACGTGCGGGACGGCCTGAAACCCGTGCACAGGCGCGTGCTCTACGCGATGAGCGAGCTGGGCCTGACCCGGAACAAACCGTACAAGAAGTCCGCGCGCGTCGTCGGCGACGTGATTGGTAAATACCACCCGCACGGAGACGCCGCCGTCTACGACACCATCGTCAGGATGGCGCAGGACTTCTCGCTACGATACCAGCTCGTGGACGGCCAGGGAAACTTCGGTTCCGTGGACGGCGACCCGCCCGCCGCGATGAGGTATACCGAGGTCCGGATGCAGAAGATTGCGGACGAGCTACTGATGGACCTGGACAAGGAGACGGTCGATTTCGTGCCGAACTACGACGAGTCCCTGTCCGAGCCGACGGTCCTGCCCGCGCGCATCCCGAACCTGCTGATAAACGGCTCGACAGGCATCGCGGTCGGCATGGCCACGAACATCCCGCCGCACAACCTCAGGGAGATAATAGACGGCCTCTTGATGTTAATTGACAAGCCCGCCGCGACGGTCTTCGAGCTGATGAAGGCCGTGAAGGGCCCCGATTTCCCGACCGCCGGGATAATATTCGGCAGGCGCGGCATCGAGGAGGCCTACATGCACGGGCGCGGCTCCGTCCAGGTGCGCGCGCGGGCCGAGGCTGTGCCGATGGAGCGGGGCGACAGAGAGTCCATAATCGTCACCGAGCTCCCCTACCAGGTCAATAAGGCCAGGCTTATCGAGAAGGTGGCCGAGCTCATACGGGACAAAAAGATCACGGGCATCTCGGACATCCGGGACGAGTCCGACAGAGACGGCATGCGCATCGTGATGGAGCTCCGCCGCGGCGAGATAGCCACGGTAATACTTAATCAGCTTTACAAGTACACGGCGATGCAGTCCACCTTCGGCGTAATCATGCTCGCCCTGGTGAACAACCAGCCGCAGATTATACCGCTCCGCCCGATGCTCCAGCTCTTCATAGGCCACAGGAAGGACATCGTCATAAGGCGCACGCGGTACGAGCTGAAAAAGGCCGAGGAGCGCGCGCATATATTGGAAGGCCTCAAGATTGCGCTCGACAACCTGGACGCGGTTATCAAGCTGATACGCGGCGCCAAGGACCCCGAGGCCGCGAAGAGCGGCCTGAAGGTCAGCTTCGGCTTATCCGACATCCAGGCCCAGGCGATACTCGACATGAGGCTCCAGAGGCTTACCGGCCTTGAGAGGGACAAGATAATCTCCGAGTACAAGGAGGTCCTGAAGCTTATCGAGCACCTTAAGTCGGTGCTCGGCTCCGAGAGCATGGTGATGGGCATCATAAGGGACGAGTTCGTAGCCATAAGGGAGACCTACGGCGACAACCGCAGGACCGAGATAGTGGACGAGACGACCGAGCTCACCATCGAGGACCTCATCGCCGAGGAGGACATGGTAATCACCATATCCCATACCGGGTATATCAAGCGGAACCCGGTCACCATCTACCGCAGCCAGAGGCGCGGCGGCAAGGGCAAGATCGGCATGGAGACCAAGGAGGAGGATTTTGTAGAGCGGCTATTCTGCGCCTCCACCCACGACTATCTCCTGTTCTTCACGGACAAGGGGCGGGTGTACTGGCTGAAGGTCTACCAGGTGCCTGAGGCCGGACGCGCAACGCGCGGCAAGGCAATCGTGAACCTGATACAGAAATCCTCCGACGAGAACGTCACGGCCGTGATGCCCGTGAAGAGCTTCTCCGAGGACGCCTTCCTGATAATGGCGACGGCGGGCGGCACCGTGAAGAGGACGGCGCTATCCGCGTACAGCAACCCCAGGGCCTCCGGGATAATCGCAATCAACCTGAAGGAAGGGGATAAGCTGATAGACGTAAGGGAGACGGGCGGCGACGCCGAGATACTGCTCGCCACCAGGCACGGGATGGCTATAAGGTTCAAGGAGACGGACGCGAGGGGCACGGGCAGGGCGACCGCCGGCGTCCGGGGGATAAAGCTCCGCGAAGGGGACTTTGTCGTGGGCATGGAGCTCATCGCCTCGCCCGACCAGACAATCCTCTCCGCCACCGAGAACGGGTACGGCAAGCGCACCAAGGCCAAGGAATACCGCACGCAGGCCAGGGGCGGCACCGGCCTCATCAACATCAAGACCGGCGGCAGAAACGGCGACGTGGTCGGGATCGCGGCCGTGGACGACACGGACGACGTGATGATGATAACTCAGGCGGGCAAGATACTCAGGATGGCGGTCAGCGCCCTTTCGGTCATCGGCCGGAACACGAAGGGCGTAAAATTCCTCGACGTCGGCGAGGGTGACAAGGTCGTCTCGCTTGCCAAGCTCGCCGAGAAGGAAGGCGAAAACGGCACGAACGGCGCGGCCCCGGCTGACGCGCCCGACCTTACCCTTGCGCCGGACGCGGGCCTGGAATAGGAAGCATTGGCAGGAGAAAATGGAGTATTAAAAAGTCCTTGTAAAACACGGAAAAGCTGATATAATGGGAATTCCGGTTAATCAGGAATAGTTGTTAATAGGCGGGCGAAGGCCCGGATAATTGAAGGAGGGTTCGAAAAGTGAAGGAAGGCATACATCCGAAATACGAGCCGGTGACGATAAAGTGCGCCTGCGGAGAGATAATTGAGACCCGCTCGACCAGGAAGGACCTGCGCGTCGAGGTCTGCTCCAAATGCCACCCGTTCTTTACCGGTAAGCAGAAACTCATGGACACCGAGGGCCGGGTGGAGCGGTTCAACAAGAAATACGGGTCCGGGGCGGCAAAAAAGGGTTAGCCCCTGCATCTGTGTAGTTTAACAATAGGAAACCCGCGGTCTGTGCTGGTTTCCTATTGTGCTTTTTAGGTAAATTAATTGCCTGGGACGGCATTATTTGCGAGCCATCATAATGTTACGTAAACGGCCGGCGCCCACACTTCGGGCAAACGGCCACTACACTATGATAGCTCTAAAATAATGCCGCCCCAGGCAACAGGAATTTGGCATTAAAAGGGGAGTTATGTTGGAAAAAATAAATGTAGGCGGGCAGGCTGTAATAGAGGGCGTGATGATGCGCGCGCCCCGGAACATGACGGTCGCGGTCAGGACGCCTTCGGGCGAGATAGTCCTCAGGAAGGACGCGCTGAACCTCCTGGCGGACAGGTGGAAGTTCCTGAAATGGCCGATTATCAGAGGGGCCGTGACGCTGTTCTCGGCGCTTGCGCTTGGGATGAAAGCGCTCAACTTCTCCGCCAACTGCGCGCTTGAGGAGCAGGGTACGGGTCCGGACGCCAAGAAACAGGAAAAACCGAAACCACTGACGAACTTGGCGCTCGGGACGACCATGGCGCTCTCTATTGGCCTGGGGCTTCTCCTTTTCTTTTACCTGCCGCTCTACCTCACCCAGCTGATGAAGGACATGCTGCCCGTGACGCAGGCCAGCTCGCTGGCGTTCAACCTGGTTGATGGCGTGATAAGGATAGCGATATTCCTCCTGTATATAGTCGCCATATCGAGGATGAAGGACATAAGGCGCGTGTTCGAATACCACGGGGCCGAGCACAAGGCCATATACGCCTATGAGGCCGGCGACGAGCTGACGGTCGGGAACGCGAAAAAATATTCGACTCTACACCCGCGCTGCGGCACTAGCTTCCTGCTGATAGTGATGGTGCTGTCAATACTGGTCTTCTCGTTCGTGCCCAAAGGGTCGCCGTTTTATGTCAAGGCGCTGTCCCGCCTGGTGTTTATCCCGCTGGTGGCGGGGCTCTCTTACGAGTTCATAAAGTTCTCCTCGAAGGCCAGGAATAACCCGGCGGTCTCGGCGCTTATAGCGCCCGGCCTATGGCTCCAGAAACTGACTACCAGGGAGCCCTCGGACGACCAGCTCGAGGTGGCGCTCCGGGCGCTGGGCGAGGCGGTCGCCATGGAAGACGGGAAAGAGGCTGCGAATTGTTTGGCAAGCTAGAGGCCGTAGTACAAAAATACGACGATTTGACAAGGCGCCTTTCGGACCCGGAGGCTCATCAAAGCCACGAGGAGCTGACTAAGTACTCCAAGGAGCAGGCGGAGCTTGCGCCCGTGGTCGAGAAGTACCGCGAGTACCAGGAGCTCGTGAGGGCTATCGCCGAGGCCGAGGAGATAGTCGGCGATAAAAAGTCGGACCCGGACTTCAAGGAGCTTGCGGAGGTCGAACTGGGAGAGCTGAGGGACAAAAAGCCCCGGCTTGAAGAGGAGCTGAAGCTGCTGCTCGTCCCGAAGGACCCCAACGACGAGAAGAACATCTTCCTCGAGATACGCGCCGGCACGGGCGGCGACGAGGCCGCCCTCTTCGGGGCCGACCTCTTCCGGATGTACTCAAAATACGCAGAGAAGCGACGCTGGAAAGTCGAGGTGATGAACTCGAACATGACCGGGGGCGGAGGACTCAAGGAGATAGTCGCGATGATCTCCGGCAAGGCCGTCTACAGCCGCCTGAAGTTCGAGAGCGGAGTTCACCGCGTCCAGAGGGTGCCGGTGACCGAGTCCTCGGGCAGGATACATACCTCCGCCGCTACCGTCGCCATACTCCCGGAGGCCGAGGAGGCCGACGTCCACATCGACCAGAAGGACCTGCGCATCGACGTCTTCTGCGCGTCCGGGCCCGGCGGCCAGTGCGTCAACACCACCTATTCCGCAGTCCGGATAACGCACATGCCGAGCGGCCTTGTGGTGTCGTGCCAGGACGAGCGCTCGCAGCTCAAGAACAAGGCGAAGGCGATGAAGGTCCTCCAGGCGAGGCTAATGGAGAAGATAATGGAGGAACAGGACGCGGAGCGCGCCTCCGACAGGAAGTCCCAGGTCGGCACCGGAGACAGGAGCGAGCGCATAAGGACCTATAACTTCCCCCAGAACAGGCTGACCGACCACAGGGTCGGCCTTACGCTGTACAAGCTCGAAAATATAATGGAGGGCGACCTTGACGAGGTTATCGACTCCCTCACCACTTCCTTCAACGCCGAGAGGCTGAAAGAGCTGTGATGCGGCCGCTCCCGGAACCGGAAGACATCGCCAGTCTACTCTTCGACGCGGGCAGGATGTTCGCCAGGGCGGGCATAGAGAGCCCCAACCTCGAGGCACAGGCCCTGATGGCATTCGTGCTGGGGACGAACCGGGCCGGAGTATTCTCGAGGCTGAAGGATATCCCGGACGATGAGACCCTGGACGCATTCCATGAGGCGATAGACCGCCGCGCGCGGCGGGAGCCGCTCCAGTATATAACCGGGACGCAGGAGTTCTGCAGCCTGGCGTTCTCGGTGAACCCGGACGTGCTAATACCTAGGCCGGAGACCGAGCTGCTCGTGCAGGAGGCCCTGTCCTTCCTCTCGGGGAAAGACGGCGTTACTGCCGCGGACATCGGCACGGGAAGCGGGTGCATTGCTGTCACGCTCGCTTACAACCTGCCGGGCCTTTCCGCGGTGGCGATAGACAGCTCGAAGGCCGCGCTCGACACGGCGATTGAAAACGCGCGCAGGCACGGCGTCGAGGGCCGGGTCAGGTCCGTGCAAGGCGACCTCTTCCGGGGCCTTAATGACCAAGAGTGGAAGCATGGATTTGACCTCGTGGTCTCGAACCTCCCTTACGTACCGAGGCGCGAGATTTTAAAGCTCATGCCCGAGGTCCAGTACGAGCCCATAAT
>JBEKYB010000025.1:0-10704 GCA_049511435.1 Nitrospirota bacterium
CGCCGGAGATCCATATTCCCGGAGGCCTCGACAAGCGCCCTGCTGCCGATGTCCCTGACCGCCTTTTTCATGCCCACAATGTCCATATTGTCGAGCATTATGATATCCGCGCCCGCGGCAATAGCTTCTTTTACCTCAGCCGGTGTCGTGCATTCCACTTCCAGCTTCAGCATGTGCGGCGCCGATATCCTTGCGGCCGAGACCGCTTTTTCTATCCCGCCTGCCGCCGCGATATGGTTGTCCTTTATGAGTATCCCGTCGTAGAGGCCGAAACGGTGGTTGTATCCTCCGCCGACCGTCACTGCGTATTTGTCCAGCACCCGGAGGCCCGGCATAGTCTTCCTGGTGTCGAGGATTCTAGCCTTTGTGCCTTCCACGGCGGCGGCATATTTCGAGGTCAGGGTGGCTATCCCGCTCATCCTCTGGAGTAAATTCAGCGCGACCCGCTCCCCGGTAAGCAGGACGCCCATCGGCCCTCCGATGGTCGCTATGGCCGCGCCTTTCTTTATCTTATCGCCGTCAAGGAAGGAGCATGAGAAGTCTATGGCCTTGTCGAGCGTCAGGAAGACGGAAAGGAACACGTCTATGCCCGCGAGCACCATCGCCTGCTTCGCTATGACCGTCGCCCTGCCCTCGGCGTCCGGGTCCACCGTGGCGGCAGTGGTGATGTCGCCCGGCCCGATGTCCTCGGCAAGAGCGCGGTTTATTATCTCCTGCACGGTGAGCTCATTCATCTTTGAGTCCCTCCAGCCGCTTCAGACTTTCGCCGAGCTTCTCCTTCTTCCTAGTCAGCTCTTTAAGAATGTACTCGTTTTTCTCTATTATAAGGGCGGGGGCCTTCTTAATAAAATCTTCGTTCGAGAGCTTCGCCTGCACTGGCTTTAGCTCCCTCTCTGCCTTTTCAATCTCTTTTGTAAGACGTGCCATCTCGGCGTCTATGTCCAGAGCTTTCTCAAGATGCACCACAACCTCCGCATAAGCTGTGAAAAAAGAGGTGGACATCCTGGGTTTAATGAGATTGTCGGTAATGGTCAACTTGGCCCTCGCCAGTCTCTCGATATACCCGGAGAGTCCATTGAAATAACCTTCTTTACGGGGTATTTCATGGTTTACGTTAATGGTGGCCTGAAGTTCAACGGCGGGGTTTATATTCATCTCGCTCCTGATGGTCCTGATCCCTATGATAATGTCCATAAGGACCTTCATGTCGGCCTCGGCAAGGCCATCCGTGAACTCCCACTCGTGCGTCGGGAATTCGGATATCATTACCGAATCCTTCTCGTTTTTCATCGGTAGGCTCTGCCAGACTTCTTCGGTTATGAAGGGCATTATCGGGTGCAGGAGCTTAAGCGCCCTTTCAAACACATTCACGAGCACATTGAGCGTCTTGCCGCGCTCCGCGCTAGGCTCGCCGTAGAGGACAGGCTTGACTATCTCCAGATACCAGTCGCAGAACTCGTGCCAGATGAACTGATAGAGCGCATTCGCGGCATCGTTGAACCGGTAGTCGGTCAAGGCCTTGTCCACTTCGGCCGCCACGGCGTTCATCCTGCTGACTATCCACCTGTCCGGCAGCGTGGCCAAATCATCTTTCCTGAGCGGACCCGCCACGAAATCGCCCAGGTTCATGTGCGTGAAGCGGGCCGCGTTCCATATCTTGTTGCAGAAGTTCCTGTAGCCCTCGATGCGCTCCTCCGAGAGCTTTATGTCGCGTCCCTGGGCGGCCATCGCGGCCATCGTGAAGCGGAACGCGTCCGTGCCGTACTTGTCTATCATCACGAGCGGGTCTATCACGTTGCCCTTGGACTTTGACATCTTCTGGCCCTGGGCGTCCCGCACGAGGGCGTGGATGTAAACGTCCTTGAACGGCGGCTTCCCCATGACCTTTATGCCCATCATTATCATCCGGGCGACCCAGAAGAAAAGGATGTCGAACGCGGTCACCAGTACGGTGGTCGGGTAATAGAACCGAAGCTCCTTTGTTTCGTCCGGCCAGCCCATCGTCGAGAACGGCCAGAGCGCCGACGAGAACCACGTGTCAAGCACATCAGGGTCGCGCATTATGTCCCTGCCCTGGCATTTCGGGCAGACTACCGGGTCCTCCCGTGCTACTATGACCTCTCTGCACTCCCCGCAGTACCAGGCCGGAATCCTGTGCCCCCACCATATCTGCCTGGAGATGCACCAGTCGCGGATGTTGTTCATCCAGTCGAAGTAGGTGTTCTCCCAGCTTTTGGGGATAATGTTGACCCGCCTGAGTTCTCCGTCCTCCCCTAGTATGCCTTCTTTTACCGCCTGTATCGCCGGTTCGGCCAGCGGACGCATCTTTACGAACCACTGTTTCGACACCGTGGGCTCCACTACCGTCTTACACCTGTAGCAGTGGCCGACGGAATGGGAATACTCATCCGCCTTCTCGAGGTACCCTCCCTCGGACAGCTCTAGCAGCAGCCTGCTCCTGGCCTCGAAGCGGTCCATTCCCCTGAACTTCCCGGCCTCGTCCGACATGGTGCCGTCCTCGTTCATTATCCGCATTATTGGCAGATTGTGCCTCCTGCCCAACTCGAAGTCGTTCGGGTCGTGTGCAGGCGTTATCTTCACCGCGCCGGTCCCGAATGCCGGGTCCACGTAGGCGTCCGCGACGATAGGGATTTTGCGCCCGGCCACCGGCAGGACGACGGACTTCCCGATAATGTGAGAATATCTTTCGTCTTCCGGGTTGACGGCCACGGCGGTATCGCCCAGCATCGTCTCCGGCCTGGTCGTCGCCACCGTTACCGAACCTCCGCCTTCCGCAAGCGGGTACTTGATGTAGTAGAGCTTGCCCTGCTTGTCCTCGTAGTCCACCTCGAGGTCGGAAAGCGCGGTCATGCAGCGCGGGCACCAGTTGATGATGTAGTCCCCTCGGTAAATAAGCCCTTCCTCATAGAGCCGCACGAACACCTCGCGCACCGCCCGGGAAAGGCCCTCGTCCATGGTAAAACGCTCCCTTTCCCAGTCGCACGAGGCGCCCAGCCTTTTGAGCTGGTTGATTATGATACCGCCGGACTCCTCTCGCCACTGCCAGACTCTCTGGATGAACCTCTCGCGCCCGTAGGCGTGCCTGGTCGTGCCCTCTAGGGCCAGCTGCCGCTCCACGACGTTCTGGGTGGCAATGCCTGCGTGGTCCGTCCCGGGCATCCAGAGTGCGTTATATCCGCACATCCTTTTCCACCGGATGAGCACGTCCTGAAGGGTGTTGTTAAGCGCGTGGCCCATGTGCAGGACGCCGGTCACGTTGGGAGGAGGTATGACTATGGAAAAGGGCCTGCCGTCCCTGGCGGGGTCGGCATGGAAATATCCCTTCCGGACCCATTCCGCGTACCAGCGGTCCTCTACCGCCCTGGGCTCGTAGACCTTTGCAAGCTCCTTGGCCATCTAAACAATTCTCCCTTCTAATCTTGAAATAAATTGTTATTTTAGGCTCAGGGGAGCGGATATGTCAACACCAAAAGCCGGCTCCGGCGGATAAACGCGAGATATTTGCGGGACGCTCCTGAATTAATCCGGCCTTTAGGCAAGCCTCGGCCGCGCTATTTACCACAACTTGCAATCATATTGATTTTTAAGGAATATTTTACCATGAGCGACTTGCTATATAAACGGATATGATGTACAATAAATATATGTGGGTTCTAAACAGTGTTTCCATAAGGAGGTAGATTATGGCACTGGTATCAAGAACAAGCGAATTACACTTGCAGGGCCTTCCCAAGTATACGCGGTGGGGAGCCATATTTGCCGGCTCATTCGTTGCCGGGTCTATTTTGATACTGTTGACCCTTCTGGGCGTTGCAGTGGGAGCGGTATTCGCCCCGACGGTCGCGGACCCGTTTGTGAACTCGGGGGTAGGCACGCAGATATGGCTTGTGTGCGAATCGATAATCGCGTTCTTCTGCGGCGGCTGGGTCGCAGGCAGGCTTTCCGGCTCCAACCGTAACGTCATAGGCGGCCTGCACGGGCTTGCCGTTTGGGGGCTGATAACGGTGGCCGCGCTATTTGTGATAGGGACGACTTATGGTATGATGGTGAACAGCGCGACGAACCTAGTGATCCTCGGCATGAACACCATGATGATATCCACGGTTCCTGCGCCGGGACTGGCCGGCATGACCCAGGGGCTTGCCATCGGGGCGTTCATAGGGCTCATCCTGAACGGGATTGCGGCGGCCTTGGGTGGAACCGCCGGCGTTCATGGATATGAAGCCGAGGCGGCGCTCGAAGAGAAACTGGAAGAAAGACGCGAATATCCGAAGGCTGCCTGAACCGACTTTAGCTATTAACGAGCGGGGTTGCAGTATTTTTCTGCAACCCCTTTTTTTATTTTAATTTTTATGTTAGAATTAGGGCGTCGTTGGACCAAATTTTTCTTGACCCTGACTTGTTTTTTTGATATTTTGTCGTGTCTAAGAGAGTTCTTTGCAATAAAATTGAGGAGTTGGGGCAGTAGCTCAGTTGGGAGAGCGCATCCCTCGCACGGATGAGGCCGTCGGTTCGATCCCGATCTGCTCCACCATTTTAATTTTAGCCATTTTTGTATTATCGATTCCCATACGCAATTTCGCGAGTAATCAACACCTGCCGGAAACACTGACATGAGAAAGGCTTTCCTTGCGGGGCTGATAATAGGCCTTGCGGTTTCGATGAATTTCTCGGCGGCAACGGCAGGCCCTGCCGCCGATATTGCGGCGGGCCTCCCGCTAGGCCAGGTCTTAGGCAATGCACTCGGCCCGAACCCGGACAATGCCGCCGTGAAGAAGGCTGTAGAGTCAGTCGTAGAGCAAGGGGCGGATGCCGGAGAGGTCATAAAGATCGCGCTCGGCTCGGGATTTGACACCGATGCGGTCATAACCGGCGCGGTCAAGGCCAAAGGAGACGTCTTCCGCATCATAAAGGCCGCCCGCTCGATGGATATTGAGGCGGACAAGATAGCCGCGGCAGCCGAAAAAGCCGGGGCAAACCCGGAGCTTGTGGAGGCCGCCATCGCCGTCTCGGACGGAGAAAAGCACCGCCCGGACAGCGGGACGGGCAACGGGCCGGACAGCAGAAGTGACCAGAGCGACAGGCATTTTACGAGCACAATACCATTTGGAGGGATGTAAGAAGACAGTACTAAGCTAGGCAAATACGAGCAGATACCACCCGAAAAGGAGAAGAAGATGAGACACCTACCCGCTTTTGCTCTTGTACTGGCCTTATCCACTTCGTTTATCGTTATAAATGACGCCCATGCCCTGGAGTTTGGCCGCATCGAACTGCATCCTTACCTGCAGTTCGGCACCGACTACGATGACAACGTCTTCGCCACTAACGGAGACCGCGTCGGCGACTGGTTTTTCGTGGTCACGCCCGGCCTCACGCTAAAGCTCCCGCAGCGGGATAACTACTTCGAGTTCGATTATCATTCAGACATATACCGGTACATCTCGAAGACCGTCGCGCTCGCCCCTATCCCTCCGGCAACAACCACGACCGGAAATGTAGCCAGTCTGAACGACACCGAAGACCATTTCGTCAGGGGCCTGGCAAATATAAACTTCCCCGGCGGATTGGCGATCAAGGCGGAGGACGATGGGTCTATAGCACATCTGGCCAGGACCGCGGAGAACCAGAGTATTGAGGGCACCTCTCTCACCAGGTACTATTCAAACCTTGTGAATGCCGAGATATCGTATAAGTTCGGCGAGAAGTTCAAGCTGGCGGCGAACTACCAGGGCTTCGTGATAGACTATACCACCCTGACCGGCACCGTGCCGGCGACCTCCACCACCAACATAAAATTCATGGACAGGCGGGACAACGGCGCCGGGCTTACCGGCTATTATCAGTTCATACCGAATTTCTCCGCATTAGTGCAAGGAATATATAAGAACGTCTACCACAATAACGATAACTCTGCTGGAGCTCCATTAAACAGCAATGAGTACTGGGCCATGACCGGCCTGACCTGGGACATAACCTCCAAATCGACCGGCACGATAAAAGCGGGATATGAGTGGAAGGACTTCGAGTTCCCCGGGACAAAGGACTTCAGAAGCCCGGCGTTCCAGATAACAATCAACCATAACTTTACACCCAAGACATCCATCGAGCTGACCGGGCTTAGGCAGGCCTATGAAACCGACGACCCAGCCGTCGATTATTACACGACAACCCGGGGGACGGTCTCGGTCTCATTCAAACCCTTTACCAAGATACTGATAAGGCCCTACGGTTCGTATGAATATAACTCCTATCCGGCCCCGGACCCCGGCTATACGGAGTCAAGGAAGGACAACTACTGGCAGTCCGGCATTGCCCTGACCTACGACATGAACAAATGGTTCTCTGTAGGCGTGGAATATACCCATACGAAGAGGGAATCGAATATTTCGATAAACGACTATACCGACAATCTCGCCATGGTAAAATTAAAGGGCACCATCTAAAATCAAAAAAATTCCTTGACAAAAGTCTTTTGTTGCGCTATTAATCTATTAACTTGATAGAGTAAATAGATTATGTTATCAAAAAAAACGAAATACGCACTCAAGGCCCTGATTTATCTCGCCAATGAGCAGGATAAGAAACCTGTCCTGATCTCCGAATTAGCCGCGGCCGAGAAAATACCGAAGAAGTTCCTCGAGATTATACTCCTTTCGCTTAAAAACCACGGCATCCTGCGGAGCAAGAAGGGCAAGGGCGGCGGATACATGCTGGGCAGGGCACCCGGAGACATCAGCATAGGCAACATTATCAGGATGTTCGACGGCCCGTTGGCCCCCGTCCCGTGCGTAAGTGAAATGGCGTATATGCGCTGCGGCGAGTGCGCTGACGAGAGTACCTGCGGAATACGCATAGTAATGAAGGAAGTCCGGGATTCAATAGCCGGGATATTGGACGGGACTTCGCTGTCCGATATGCTGAAGAAGACAGACCAGGCGAAGCTGGAAAAGCTGCTGGCTCCGTTCATTCAACTTTAGTGGCATGGCGGCCGGATGAGAATAAACGTCATATTCCAGGCAGTTTCTTTTATTCTCTGCCTTATCTCACTCTCCGCTCCCGCCCAGGCCCGGGCTGGAATATCTATCCTGAACGTATCTTACGACCCGACCCGCGAGTTTTACCGGGAGTATAACAGCGCCTTTGCAAAATACTGGAAAGCGAAGACGGGGCAGGACGTTACCATAAAACAGTCCCACGGAGGCTCCGGCAAGCAGGCTATGGCGGTCATTGACGGGCTCGACGCGGATGTGGTAACGCTTGCCCTGGCATATGATATAGACGCCATAAGCGAAAGGGGACTGATACCCAGGAACTGGCAGTCCCGGCTGCCGGACAACAGCGCCCCCTACACCTCGACCATCGTCTTCCTGGTCAGGAAGGGAAACCCGAAAAAAATACACGACTGGCCCGACTTAGCCCGGCCCGGAGTCTCGGTTATCACCCCGAACCCGAAAACGTCCGGAGGGGCGCGCTGGAACTACCTCGCGGCCTGGGGCTATGCCCTCAAAAAGAATCACGGAAACCAGGAAAAGGCACGTGAACTGGTTACCGGCATATACAGGAACGTGCCGGTGCTGGATTCCGGCGCCCGCGGCTCCACGACCACGTTTGTCCAGAGGGGTATCGGGGACGTGCTGGTCACATGGGAGAACGAGGCCCTGCTCGCCGTGCGGGAACTGGGCGGAGACAAGTTCGAGACAGTCATGCCACCTATGAGCATATTAGCCGAACCGCCCGTCGCGCTGGTTGACAAGGTCGCGGACAGGCGCGGCACGCGGGCGGTCGCCGAGGCATATCTGAGATATCTCTATTCGGAAGAGGGGCAGTCGCTGGCGGCGAAGCATTTTTACCGTCCTAGGCGTCTTAAGGGTAAGGCCTTGAAGGACTTTGGCCGGGTGGAGCTATTTACGATCGATGCTGTATTCGGCGGCTGGAATAACGCCCAGAAGGTGCATTTTTCGGACGGGGGTACCTTTGAGCATATATATTCTGCGGATAAACGGGGTGGCCGGTGAGAAAAAAAAACCGCGTACTGCCCGGCTTCGGGCTTACTATGGGCTTCACGCTCGTCTACCTGGGTCTTGTGGTGCTAATCCCGCTGTCAATGGTCGTGGTGAGCGTCTCGGGCATGACCTTAAAAGATTTTATCGGCACAGTGACAGACCCCCGCGTGACGGCCTCGTTCGAGCTGAGCTTCGGCGCCTCGCTGACGGCGGCCCTTATAAACGCCTTTGCGGGCCTCTTGGTCGCATGGGTCCTGGTGCGGTACGAATTTTACGGCCAGGAGGTCGTGGACGCGCTCGTGGACCTGCCGTTTGCACTTCCGACCGCGGTCGGCGGCATAGCCCTGACCGCTGTCTATGCCGAAAACGGATTGATCGGGAAATACCTGGCCTTAGTGGGGATAAAGGCCGCGTTTACCCGCCTGGGCGTAGTCATAGCACTCACGTTTATTGGTCTGCCTTTCGTCGTCAGGACGGTCCAGCCCGTGCTCAAGGACCTTGACCGGGAGCTGGAGGAAGCGGCCCGCTCCCTTGGCGCCGGGCGGTGGCAGACGTTCCGGCGGGTGATATTCCCGGCCATCATGCCGGCGTCGCTTACGGGTTTTGCCCTGGCCTTCGCGCGGGCCGTGGGCGAGTACGGCTCAGTCGTATTCATCTCGGGCAACATGCCTATGAAGACCGAGATAGCGCCCCTGGTGATAATGACTAAGCTCGAGCAGTTCGATGTAAAGGGCGCGGCGGCGGTCGCGCTGGTAATGCTGATAGTCTCATTCTTCGTACTGCTCGCCGTCAACCTGCTGCAGTGGTGGAACGGCAGGTACGGGACGGCGGGCTGATATGTCAGGACTTATAAAAATAGAACCCGGCAGAGGCGCCGTAATGTCCCCGGCCGAGCCTGCGCTTATACGCTATATCCTGACGGGCGTGGCGCTTCTTTTCCTGGGTCTCTTCCTGTTAATCCCGCTGGCCGCCGTGTTTGTCCAGGCGTTTGAAAAAGGCGTCGCGGTGTATTTTAAAGCCGTCACCGAGCCTGACGCCCTGGCCGCAATCAGGCTTACCTTATTGGTTGCAGCGATATCCGTCCCGCTTAACCTGCTCTTCGGCGTAGTTGCCTCCTGGGCCATAGCGAAATTCGATTTTCCGGGCAAGAGTCTGCTCCTGACCCTGATAGACATCCCGTTTGCGGTATCGCCGGTTATCGCCGGCCTGATGTTCGTGCTGCTGTTCGGCGCGCGGGGCGGCGTCTTCGGGCCCTGGCTCACGGCGCACGGCATCAAGATAATATTCGCTGCGCCCGGTATCGTTATCGCGACCTTGTTCGTGACCTTCCCTTTCATTGCCAGGGAACTGGTCCCGCTCATGCAGGCAATGGGCAGCGAAGAGGAAGAGGCCGCCGTCGTACTCGGGGCGAACGGCCTTCAGACCTTCTTCCTGGTCACGCTCCCTAACATAAAATGGGGCCTGCTCTACGGCGTCACGCTCTGCACGGCAAGGGCCATGGGCGAGTTCGGGGCGGTTTCCGTCGTCTCCGGGCATATCAGGGGCGAGACGGACACGGTCCCCCTGCACGTCGAGACGCTCTACAACGAATACAATTTCACTGCCGCGTTCGCCGTCGCATCCATACTGGCTGCCGTCTCTGTCGCGGCGCTTGCAGCCAAAAAAATCATGCAGCTCAAGGTGGAAAGATGATAGAGATAGCAGGCATAACAAAGGCGTACGGCGGCCAGACCGTCCTTAAGGACATAAACCTGACAGTACCGACGGGCGGGCTGATGGCCCTGTTAGGCCCCTCGGGGTGCGGGAAAACCACGCTCCTCCGTATAATCTCCGGCCTGGAGACCGCCGATAACGGCATGGTAAAATTCCAGGGCGAGGACGCCGCCGGACAGAGCGCTAAAAACAGGAACGTCGGTTTCGTCTTCCAGCACTATGCACTGTTCCGGCATATGACAGTTTTCGAGAACGTGGCCTTCGGGCTACGGGTCCGACCCCGCAAGCTGAGGCCGTCCAAAAAAGATATATCAAAGCGCGTGCATTCGCTCCTTGACCTGGTGCAGCTTGACAACCTGCACGACCGCTACCCCTCGCAGCTGTCGGGCGGACAGCGTCAGCGCGTGGCCCTGGCGAGGGCGCTTGCCGTCGAGCCTAAGGTACTTCTATTGGACGAGCCGTTCGGGGCCCTAGACGCGAGGGTGCGCCAGGAGCTGAGACGCTGGCTGAGGAGGCTCCACGACGAGATCCGCCTGACGAGCGTGTTCGTCACACACGACCAGGAAGAGGCCCTCGAAGTGGCCGACCAGGTCGCCGTTATGAACGAGGGCAGGATCGAGCAGGTCGGGTCGCCGGAAGACGTCTACGAGCACCCCAACAGCCCATTCGTTTATAACTTCCTGGGGGACGTCAACCTCTTCCACGGCAGCCTCCTTAACGGGACGGTCGCGATGGGGGATTATGAGTTGGCCGCGCCGGAGCATATAGGCGCCGATGCGGATGCCGTCGGCTACGTCCGCCTGCACGATTTCGATGTCAGTTTGTGCCCGTCCGGCCTCCCTGAGATAGGCGCCGTAGTCTCCCGCTCAAGGGCGCTGGGCGCAACCGTGAGGCTGGAACTGAAAAGACGCGATACTGGAGAGCCTTTTGAGGCCGAGATGAGCCTGGAGCGCTTCCGGGAGCT
>JBEKYB010000026.1:0-10634 GCA_049511435.1 Nitrospirota bacterium
CTTAAGCTTGAACTGGAGGTGTATATCCGAGGTCGCAAGGTATATGTGTATCCGGCCCCGCTCGGCGACCTTTATCGCCTCGGCGGCGCGGTCTATGTCCTTGTCCGTAGCGCGGGCCAGGCCGCAGATAACCGGCCCCTTGACTTCGGCCGCGATGCGCCTCACCGACTCGAAGTCGCCCTCGGACGAGATGGGGAACCCGGCCTCGATGATGTCCACCTTCATCCGGGCGAGCTGCCGGGCGACCATCAGCTTCTCGTCGATGTTCATCGAGCAGCCCGGCGACTGCTCCCCGTCCCTAAGTGTCGTATCGAATATTTTTATGATGCGTGACATTTATGCCTCCCGAAAATCGTGTTCACGGAAACTCCCTCACGAAGAATCTGCCTTCTCATGCCAGCGCCCAGGTCGACAGGGGTCGCCTGAAGGCCGATGTTCTCCTCATTATATTCATTTTATTTGCCATCACAATAGGTTATAAAATCTCGGAGATTATTAATAACAAATGCTTTATCAATTTTTACAAAAATATTTACAAGTTCATCTATTAGAAGAACCTTTCTCTCCTCATTAATTTTTTCAAATCCTTCTAATTTGTCTCCTAAATCCAAGCGAAACTTAAAATAATTTAAAACCCGATTAAAATTTTTCGTTTTAATAATGTGTGCGACTGTTTGCTTGAGAACTTTATTCTGCAATTCTTCTATTTTTTTACGTTTGATCGAATCATACTGAATAAATTTTTCAGAGCACATCAGAAGCTTTTCAATTATTTCAAATAAGTCATTTTCCCAAATTGACTTATCGACGATATTATTCAAGGAGTCCAATAAATTGTCTTCTTCTTTTCTCCATCTGTTTTCAACAACTTTCTTTAGAATTTCATTTTCACCATTAAAATTTTCTTGGGCGAAGAACAAAGCTTCTTCTAAATCCTCAGGACTTTTTGTCTTTGAATATCTATCAAATTTTACAATAACTTCCTCAATTTTCTTGGTCAGCATAGTTTATCCTTTGAAAAACAATCAAAAAGCCCCCGCCCCAATTGTGTATTAACACGTAGGGACGAGGGCTAAAATTTTGCTCCCGCGGTACCACCCTGATTCGGCGGGCTTTATTGAGGCGGTATTATAACAACCGCCTCTCTTATCCGCCGCACTTTATTCGCCGTTCACGCAGGCTCACGGGTAGAACTAACGTGGGCACCGTTTCGTCTCCCCCGGACGACTCTAAACGGGGGCCCAGCGACTTTGCCTTAAAGTCTCTGGATTCCCGCTTTCGCGGGAATGACGGCTTTACGTTTCCGCCACTTTCATCCCACCGGCTCCGAGGCGAGTTCAGCGGGGTCGGGCTCCGGTTCGCACCAGCCACCGGCTCTCTTTGGCCGTCCCTTCCGCCTACTACTCCTCTTCATAGCCTTTATGCTGCCCTGATTTTAGCCTTTCTTTTTTTGAATGTCAATACATACTCGATCAATGCCCAGCCGACGTAGCTGATGCTTATGACGAAAAGCACCACCGGCGGGTTAAGGGCAATGGCAACTAGTATTATGACCGCGACCAGGAGCATCCAGAAGGGGCGCCTGTCCCGGACGTTTAATTCTTTTATGCTGTGGAACTTTATGGTGCTTATCATCAGTAGCGCCACGATATATATCATCACCAGGATCAAGATATTGCTGTCGGGAGCGTCCCCGATATTGTCCAGGTAAAAAATAACGAAGGTCGCGAGCACCGCCGCGCCGCCCGGGATGGGCAGTCCGGTAAACCATTTCTTCTCGGAGCCGACCATTTGGACGTTGAACCTGGCAAGGCGAAGCGCCCCGCATACGACGAACAGGAAAGCCCCGACCCAGCCCCATCTCTTGAACGGTACCAGGGCCCAAATGTAGAACATTACCGCGGGCGCGACGCCGAAGGAGACCAGGTCCGAGAGGGAGTCAAGCTCCAGACCGAAGCGGCTCGTGGATTTTGTAAGCCTGGCAACCCAGCCGTCGAGCGCGTCGAAGACCGTCGCCGTGAGGATTGCGAAAGCGGCCCTCTCGAAGTCGCCCTTGATGGAGGCCACGATGGAGTAGAACCCGAAGAACATCCCGCCGATGGTCAGCAGGTTAGGGAGTATGTATATGCCTTTTCTCAATGAATTGTGCCTATGACCGTTTCGCCGGCCCTGGTCTTGTCGCCGACCATAACCTTAGCCTCGGCGCCGAAGGGCAAATAGACGTCGAGTCTGGAGCCGAACATTATAAGCCCGAACCGCTCTCCGCGCCGGAGCGTATCACCCGGTTTGACCCAGCAGACTATGCGCCTGGCGACAAGGCCCGCTATCTGGACGAACATCAGCCTCTTGCCGCCCGAAGTCTCCATGATGAGCGCGTTCTGCTCATTATCAAGCGACGCCTTGTCGAGGTTCGCCGAGACGAACTTGCCAGGGTTGTAGCGGATTCCGGTTATTTTCCCGGTCTCGGGCATCCGATTTACGTGCACGTTGAATACGCTCATGAATATGGATATTTTGAGCATTTTGGCATTCAGGTAGCGGTCTTCCTCGACTTCGCCCACGTGCACCACCCTGCCGTCCGCCGGGGAAACCACAAGGCCTTCTCCTTCCGGCGCGTGCCGCTCCGGGTTGCGGAAAAAAGACAGCGTAAAAACGGTCAAGGCCGTCGTCAAAATGGCGGCCCAGCACCAACCGAACGCCCAGCAGGCCCCTGAAATAGCGGCGAAAGCCACTATAACAGGCAGGCCTTCGAGAGCGATTATGGTGTTATGCCTCGTCAATTCTTCGATTTATCGACAAGCTTGGACTTGCCGAGCCAGTTCATCATTGACCGGAGCTTGGCGCCGACTTTCTCTATCTCGTGCTCCTCACCCTGGCGGGTCAGCGCGTTGAACACCGGCTTATTGGCCTGGCATTCCAATATCCATTCGCGGGCGAAGCTGCCGTCCTGTATCTCGGTCAGTATGTCCCGCATCTCGTCCTTGACGTAGTCGTCGATGAGGCGCGGCCCGCGCGTCATGTCGCCGTACTGCGCGGTGTTCGAGACGGAGTAACGCATGTTGGCTATGCCGCCCTCGTAAATGAGGTCGGTGATGAGCTTGACTTCGTGCAGGCACTCGAAATACGCCATCTCGGGCGAGTAGCCCGCCTCGACCAGCGTCTCGAAACCGGCCTTGATGAGCGCGGTCAGGCCGCCGCAGAGGACCGCCTGCTCGCCGAAGAGATCGGTCTCGGTCTCCTCGCGGAACGACGTCTCTATTATGCCTGCCCTGCCGCCTCCAATCGCGGAGGCGTAGGCCATGGCTAGCGCCAGCGACTTCTTGGACGGGTCCTGGTGCACGGCGATAAGCATCGGCACGCCACTCCCCTTGGTGTACTCGTTCCTTACCAGATGGCCCGGCCCTTTCGGGGCGGCCATGAAGACGTTCACGTCCGCGGGCGGCACTATCTGGCCGTAATGGATGTTGAAGCCGTGCGCGAAACCCATGAAGACGCCTTTCTTCATGTTCGGGGCGATCTCGCTTTTATATATCTGCGCCTGGTACTCGTCCGGGAGCAGTATCATCATTATGTCGGCCTGCTTCGCGGCATCGCCAGCGGTCATCACGGAAAACCCGGCCTTTTTGGCCTTATCCCAGTTGGAGCCGCCCTTCAGCTCCGCCACGATAACGTCCTGCTTGCTGTCCCTTAGGTTATTCGCATGGGCGTGGCCCTGGCTGCCATACCCGATTATCGCTATCTTTTTCCCCTTCAGCACCTTCAGATCCGCGTCCTTGTCGTAAAAAATCTTCATCTTACTCCTCCTTGTTTATAAAATGGCAACGAACTATGCCTTTATTTCCCTGGCTATTGCAACCTTCCCGGTCCTCACTATTTCCTTTATCCCCATCGGCTTCAGGAGGTCTATAATCGCCTCGAGCTTCTTGTCGTCGCCCGTAACCTGGATGGTGTAGGTCTTGGGAGAGGAGTCCACGATTACTCCTCTGAATATCTCGGCCACCCTGAGCGCCTCCGCCCGGTGCTCAGGTTTCGGCTGCACCTTGATGAGCGCCATCTCCCGCTCGACGTGGTCGAACTCTGTCAGGTCCGTTACCTTTATCACGTCTATGAGCTTATTAAGCTGCTTTGTAATCTGCTCTATTATGTTGTCGTCGCCTATCGTCACTATCGTCATCTGAGACGTGAGCGGGTCTATCGTCTGGCCCACCGAAATCGACTCGATGTTATAGCCGCGGCCCGAGAAAAGGCCGGACACGCGGGATAGTACGCCGAACTTGTTTTCGACCAGGATGGAAATTATATGTCTCATCTATTTCACCGCCTTCAGGAGCTTTCGGGATGGTTTTTCCTCCTTAGGCCGGAGCAGCATCTCGTTTATGGCGGCCCCCGCCGGCACCATCGGGTAGACCTTTTCCGTCTGGTCGCAGACGAAGTCCATGAACACCGGCTTCTTTACTTTGAGCGCCTCGCGGATGACGTCCTCCACCTCGGACGGCTTCGAAGCCCTGAGGCCCACCGCGCCGTACGCCTCGGCGACCTTGCAGAAGTCTGGCGTGCCGATAAGGCAGGTGGACGAATAGCGCTTGTTGAAGAAAAGCTCCTGCCACTGCCGCACCATGCCCAGGTAACAGTTGTTGAGTATCGCAACCTTCACCGGCAGGTTGTGCAGGACAGCCGTCGCGAGCTCCTGGATGTTCATCTGGATGGAGCCGTCGCCCGCGATGTCGAAGACCGCCCTGCCCGGAAATGCCAGCTGCGCGCCGATGGCAGCCGGGAACCCGTAGCCCATCGTGCCCAGGCCGCCCGAAGACAGCCACGTGCGCGGCTTCTTGAACTTGAAGAACTGCGCCGCCCACATCTGGTTCTGGCCGACCTCCGTCGTGATTATGGCATCCCCCTTCGTCACCTCGTATATCTTCTCTACCACGAACTGCGGCTTTATTATATCGTACTGCTCATAATCGAGCGGGTGCTCCGCCTTCCAGTCCTCTATGCGTTCCAGCCAGGCTTTCCTAATGGCGGGCCAAGTCTCGGGGTTTTGCTCTTTTATGGCCTTGTTCAGGTCCTTAAGGACGTTCTTCACGTCGCCCACTATCGGCACGTCAACCCGCACGTTCTTCCTTATCGAGGTCGGGTCTATGTCTATGTGTATTATCTTTGCGCCGGGCGCAAAACCCTCCACCTTACCGGTGACCCGGTCGTCGAAGCGCATGCCTATGGCTATCAGAAGGTCGGAGTCGTGCACGGACATGTTCGCATAGTACGTACCATGCATCCCCAGCATGCCCAGGAATAGCTTGTGGTCTCCGGGGAACCCGCCCAGGCCCATCATCGTAACGGAGACCGGTATCTTGGCCGTCTCTGCCAATTCCTTCAGTTCGGCCGCCGCGCCAGAGCTGATGACTCCGCCGCCGGCTATGATAACGGGCCTCTTGGCCTTCGAAATGGCCTCCGCCGCCTGTTTTACCTGCCACAGGTTACCCTTGACGTTCGGCTTATAGCTCCGGAGCTCAACCTTATCGGGGTATTTGAATTCGGCCTTGCCCGTGGATACGTCCCTCGGGATATCGATCAGGACCGGGCCGGGCCTGCCTGTTGTGGCGATAAAGAACGCTTCCTTTATTGTGCGGGCCAGGTCGGCCACGTCCTTGACCAGGAAGTTGTACTTGCTGCACGGCCTGGTGATGCCGACGATGTCCGCCTCCTGGAATGCGTCGTTGCCTATCAGCATCGTGGGGACCTGGCCCGTGATTACCACCATGGGGACGGAGTCCATGTAGGCCGTGGCGATGCCCGTGACAATGTTCGTCGCGCCCGGGCCCGAAGTGACCAGGACAACGCCGGGCTTGCCGGTCGCCCTAGCGTAGCCGTCGGCGGCGTGAGCCGCGCCCTGCTCGTGGCGCGTAAGTATTAGCTCGATGTCCTTCTGGTCGTAAAGCACGTCGAATATGTGCAGGACAACCCCGCCGGGGTATCCGAAGATGTGCCTCACGCCTTCCTTCTTCAACGACTCTATTAAAATTTCAGCGCCGGATAGTTTCAATTACAACCTCCAACTTTTAAACGTCAATAACTTCGGTGATGATGTCATTTAGCAAGCCATCATGACGTTCGGTAAACTTCCAGCGCCGATGAACCCGGCAGATGGACACCTCACCATGATAACTTGTAAATGGCATCGCCCCTCAAATTCCGTCCCACCTGTGTGGGAGGGTCAAGGGTGAGGGGCTATTCCATTATCGCCCCGGTGGAAGCCGAGGTCACATTCCGCGCGTACCGCACGAGCCAGCCGGTCTTTATCTTGGGCTCCGGCTTCTTCCAAGCCTTCGCCCGCCTGGCGAGCTCAGTCTTCGCCACCTTCAGCTCAAGCTTCCGGGCCGGGATATCGATGGTTATCTCGTCGCCGTCCCTGACAAAAGCTATCGGGCCGCCTTCCATTGCCTCCGGGCTTATGTGGCCTATGCACGGCCCCTGCGTCCCGCCTGAGAACCTGCCGTCCGTGATTAGCGCGACGCTGTCGGCCATGCCCATGCCGACGATGGCGGCGGTAGGCGAGAGCATCTCGCGCATGCCCGGCCCTCCCCTGGGGCCTTCGTAGCGGATGACGACCACGTCGCCGGACTTTATCCCGCCTCCGAGGATAGCCTTCATCGCCGCCTCCTCGGAATCGAAGCATTTAGCATGGCCCTTGAACTTCATCATCTTTGGCGATACGGCGGTCTGCTTTATAACCGAGCCCTCCGGGGCCAGGTTGCCTTTCAGGACGGCGATGCCTCCCTCGTCATGGTAGGCGCGGGCAGGCGTCCTTATTATTTCGTCGCTCGCCACCCGTGCATTTTTTGCGATTTCCTTGATGCTGAACCCTGAAACGGTGGGGTTGTTCTTAAGCTTCCTGGCAAGCCTCGACATCACGCCCGGAATCCCGCCCGCGGCGTCAAGGTCTTCCATATAATATTTGCCCGCCGGCAGGAGGTCGGTTATGTGCGGCGTGTCCTTGCTAAGCGTATCTATCATATCGAGCGGTATGTCTATGCCCGCCTCGTGCGCAATTGCTGGTATGTGCAGGCAGGTGTTCGTCGAGCCGCCCAAGGCCATATCCACGCGGATGGCGTTCTCGAACGCGGCCCGGGTCATTATCTTCCTGGGGGTGATATCCGTCTTCACGAGCCCGGCTATCGCCATGCCCGACTCATAGGCTATCCGGCGCTTCTTCCCGGATACCGCAAGCGCTGTCGCGCAGCCTGGTAGGGACATGCCGAGTGTCTCGGTCACGCAGGCCATGGTATTGGCTGTATACAGGCCCTGGCAGGCGCCGGGGCCGGGGCAGGCGCATTCTTCCAGCGCGCATAGCTCCGCCTCTGTGATATCGCCCTTACGGAACCGGCCGACGGCCTCGAACGTCCCGGAGACGAGGTTCTGCCTGTCCATTTCGTACCGGCCGGACATCATCGGCCCGGCGGTCACGACTATTGAGGGGATGTCGAGCCTTGCCGCCGCCATGAGCATGCCGGGAGTTATCTTGTCGCAGTTGGTCAGGAGGACGAGCCCGTCCAGTGAATGGGCCTGCGCGATGGACTCCACCATGTCGGCAATCAGCTCGCGGGAGGGCAGCGAATAGTGCATCCCGCTGTGGCCCATTGCTATCCCGTCGCATATGCCGGGGACCCCGAAGATGAAGGAGTACCCGCCGCCGGCGTGCACGCCTTTTTCGATGTAGCGTTCGAGGTCCCTCATCCCGACATGGCCCGGGATGAGGTCGGTGAAGCTGCTGGCGACCCCTATCAGGGGCTTTTCAAGCTCTTTCCTGGTAATCCCGGTGGCAAAAAGAAGCGCCCGGTTCGGCGCCCGCTCTATGCCTTTCTTTATCTGGTCGCTCCTCATAATAGCTCTCCCGGCCTTAAAACCGCTTCAGATTTAACGGGAATTTACTTTTTAGCACAACCGGGGCTTCTAGTCAAATGAAATTTCAGAAATTTCATCGGCTTACGCGTAAAAAGCCCTTAAAACAAAAGAAGGGAAGATGTCTCATCTCCCCTTCACGCCAGCTATTTATCTAAAAACTTAACCGACGACCGCTTTTAACTCGGTCAGTATCCGGTACATCCTGTCTTTTTTTGCGAGTTTTTGTTTCTGGAGTGTCTTTCTTTCGAATTCTTCCTCCGGGAGAAGGAATTTTTTGGCCCCGAATTTAAGCTCAATCTCTAAGTCCAGGTCCTTGTGCTCTTTTTCCAGGCGCCTGAACTCCTCGCTCTCGCGCCTGGCATACTCGACTAGGTCTTCTTTTTCCTCCATCTTTACCCTCCCCTTATTTTTTGAAGGTTTAGATGCAATTCCCTATTGCAGATTAGCACATCGGATACCAAACTTCAAGGGCTTTTTTTGACTGCTTCCGATATTTTGACGGCTTCCGATATATCGTAAAGCCACATGATTACGGCATTATCAGGCGGCGAATCATAATAGTTCTTCCGCAAACCCGCCCGCCTGAAACCGAAACTTTCATAAAATGCTATCGCGGCCGAATTCTTCTCACGGACCTCAAGTGTCGCGGCCTTTCCCCCGTGCTTTTTGGCGTACTTCATGGCTCCTACAACAAGCCCCTTGCCTATCCCCCGGCGCCTCAAGGCCTTCCTCACGGCGATGTTCAGGATGTGCACCTCATCGAACAAGACCCAGAAGCAGATGAAGCCCACAAGGCCGCCTTCGCCGTCCCTGGCCAGGAATATATGCGAAAAGCCCCGCTCCAGCTCATCGACGAACATCTGCTCCGACCACGGCCATGAAAAACACTCGTGTTCAAGCCTCATCACCTTCGGCAGGTCTTCGGGCGTCATCGTGGATACGGTAAAATCCATTTCCCAGCCTTTTACCTAAGAGGCGGCGTATGTGATTTTGCCGCTTTTTTCTCCTCCGCGTCCGATTTCCGGATATAAGACGGCACGAGGCTCATCGGGTCGGAGACCCTGCCCGCAGAGATTTCCTTAATCCCGCGGAATGCGACCGCGGCGCCCGAAGGGTAGCTGTACGCCCTCGGAGCGAAGAGCGCCTGGCAGCAGAGCCTTTCCTCCAGGAGCTGCCTGTAAACATATGCCCCCTCGCCCAGGAACACCGTCGGTTCCTCAACCATGTCCGCAAGCTCGTCGGGCGTAAGAACGGAGGGTTCCAGGATTGTCTTCCGCACGGTATCTGTTTGCTTGTATATCGCCGCGTAGACCATCTTCTTCCGAGCGTCCAGTACGGGCGAGACCTGGTGCTTGCAGAAAGGGAGGTTGTCTGCTAGGACGTCCAGGGTGGGGATACCCGCGACGGGTTTCCCGGCGGCGTAAGCCATGGCCTTCACCGCAGCGAGGCCGATTCTAAGCCCGGTGAACGAGCCTGGGCCGGTTGTCACGGCGAAGCCGTCAATCTCGGCGAGCGTCATCTTCGCGGACTTAAGGAGCGTGTCCACATGCAGCATCAGCCGCTCGGAGTGCATCACGGCGATATTGGTGCGCATCTCCGCGATGAGCGTCTCGCCGTCAACAATACCCACCGCGCCCATCATCGTCGAGGTGTCAATGCCTAAAATTTTCACGATGTAAGGATATTCTTTTTTTATTGCTATTTCAAATGTATTAAATTCTTCCCAGTATCAGCGCCGCGTTCATCCCGCCGAATCCGAATGCGTTTGATAGGACGTAATCCACTTTCATCTTGCGGCCGACGTTCGGGATATAGTCAAGGTCGCAGTCCGGGTCCGGGTCGGTCAGGTTCAGCGTAGGCGGGAGGTACTCGTTCTTGATTGCCAGGGCGCAGATGGCCGCCTCTATCGCGCCGGTCGCGCCGAGCGGATGCGCGTGGAACGGCTTTGAGCCGCTTATTGGCACCTTGTACGCGTGCTCGCCAAGCGCGCGCTTTATGGCTGTCGTCTCGTTTTTGTCGTTGATGGGCGTCGAGCTGCCGTGCGCGTTTATATAATCTATCTGCTCGGGCTTGAGCCCCGCATCCTTGAGCGCGATGGTTATGGCCTCCGCGGCGCATTCGCCGTCTTCCCTGGACGATGTCATGTGGAAGGCGTCGTTGGTGAGGCCATATCCCAGCACCTCGGCGTATATCCTCGCCCCCCGCTCAAGGGCGTGCGCCATTTCTTCCAGCACAAGGACCGCGCCCCCCTCGCCCATAACGAACCCGTCCCGGCCCATATCGAACGGACGGCATGATGCGGCCGGTTCTTCATTTCGGACCGTCATTGCCTTTATCAGCGTAAACGAGCCGAATGTAAGCGGGAAGAGCGGGGCCTCCGCGCCGCCTGCCAATAGCGCCTTGGCGCGCCCGGCGCGTATCATCTCGAACGCCTCGCCGACCGCAATCGTCCCGGATGAACAGGAATTGGAGTTCGTTATGTTAGGCCCCTTAAGCCCCAGGTCAATTGCGATATGGCATGAGGAAGAACCACCGAACACGAGTATTGCAAGGTTAGGGTTGACCGACCTCAGGCCGCGCTGCCGGTAAACGTCGTGCTGCTCCTCGGCGAAACCCAGGCCGCCGAGCGCGGAGCCCATGACGATGCCGGTATCCGGGTATTTTGCCAGGTCGAGCCCGGCGTCTTCGGCCGCCATGCGTGCAGCCGCGACCGCGAAAGATGCGAACCGGTC
>JBEKYB010000027.1:0-10536 GCA_049511435.1 Nitrospirota bacterium
TCTCGCCCCAGTCACCGGGCGCGGGTTTTGCTCCAGCCGATGTGAAGGTTATCCGTCTGCCGGGCCTGCCCTCGGCTATTATCGTCCCATTAACCAGCATCCGGAATCCGAGAGGCCTTCTTCGTCTTTCTTCCCGGGGAGAAACAGGACCTTTGTGCCCGGCAGGATAACGAGCTTCACACCCTTTTCCACCACGAGCTGCCCCTGCACCCTGACCTCGCCCTTCCACACCGTATCGGCAATGATTGCATGTACGGGAGACGGCGGGGCGGTGGACAGGGCCATCGCCGCCGCTAAGATAACGGGCAAAACATTCATTTCACCGTCCCGGCAACCTTGTCCCTTAAGTACGGCGTAAATATTACCCTGCCGAGCGACTCGTCCTGGTGACGGTCAAAAATCTTTGCCTGAATCTCCGCCGGGTTGACGGTCCCCCACCAGTTCCAGGCGGCATCCATATCGGCGGGGTTATCCTCTGCCATCGCAATATTATATTCAAGGTTATCCGCTATATTGTTATAGCTGATATTGGCTGGCTGGGCCTTATAGAGGTAGATGCCCTTCCCGTTTCTTTCTATGTCGTTGTATGTAATCCGGGCGTTATCGCCTTCCCGCAGCCATATACCGTAGTACTCGTTCCCCGAGATATCGTTGAACGCAATGTCGACCGTGGCGTTCCTGGCGGCGATCCCGGAAAGGTTGCCGGTGATGGTGTTATGCTCAATGAACATCCGGCATGGGCGGTCGAAGTCGGCCTTCTTGAAAGAAAGCGCGGTCCCGTTGCCGGTGAATACGTTGTTCAGCACTACCGCGTCCGAGGCGTGGTTGTGGATGCCGTTATAGGCGTAGGATATGCGGCAGTACTCGATGATGTTGCCGCTGCTGCCCAGGAGGTTGATTGAGCCCCACGAGCCGGGCTTTGCGTCCTTGTCGGACGAGGTAAAGACTATGGGGCTGTCTTTCGTACCCACGGCGATTATGCGGCCCTTGACTATTATCTCAGCCCCGGGGAAGTACGGCGTATCAACCGATAACATGTTCCTGCCGCCCTGCTCCTCCAGTTTCGGCTCAATGGTGTCGAAGCGGATGACGGTGCCGGGTTTTATAGTGAGAGTAGCGCCCTCCTTGACGTACACGTCGCCCGTCACCCTTATCCTGCCCTCCCAGACGGTGTCCTCGACTATGGAGTAGAGGCCGTATTCCTTCTCGGCTGGCACCTGCGTAGATACCGGCCGCACCTCCCGCTCAAGAGTCCCGCACCCGGACAGTACGGGGATAACCAGCAAAAGCAAAAAGGGTAAGCGCCCCAGCGATATTTTCAATCCATCCTCCTTTTTAAGTCCTCTTCAGTTCTTTAGCTTCCCGCGAGAGATTTCCAGCCGCTGTCTCACCCCCGGGTCGGCCTTCAGCTTCAGGGCCATAGCATACCACCGCGCGGCCTCGGCGTATTTCCCTTCCCTGTCAGAGACTATCCCCAGGGAGTCGAGCGCATCGAAGTTCGCCGGGTCGAGCTTGAGTATCTCCATGAACTGCTGCCTTGCCTTCGGGAGCATATTCTGCCTAAGGTACACCATGCCGAGCTTGTTCCTGGTAAGGGTATCCTTCGGCGTCATACTGATCAGCATCTCATACTCCATTACCGCCACGGAGTCCGGCAGGAGGTCTCCTTCGTAATGCGCCAGCGCGGGCGAAGAAAAGACCAATAACGCGGAAATTATGAGAGACGCGCAAAGAATATTTATCCGCCGATGATTCATTATTTCCCAGCCCGGATTTCAAAGGACCTTTCCGCCGCCGGCATATAATCAACCTTCCCGATGGCAGGGTCTTTGGCCTTGTCGAATATCATGGGGGCTATCTTCGAGGCGTCCGCGGTCCCGAACCAGTTGCCGGCGGCATCTATGTCCATCGAGCCGTTGTTGTCGATAGCGTATACGGCGTTGCCCGTGATGCTGTTACCTGATATGCGGACGTCGGAGTCCTCGACGGACACGCCCGAATTACCGTTCCCGGAGATATCGTTCCCGGAGACAACTCCGGTAGAATGCTTGAGATAAATGCCGCTCTCCGTGTTGCCGTCCATGACGTTGCCGCTTATATCCACCTCCGACTCTTCCGCCGAAAACCCCTTGCGGTTATCCCTAAGGACGTTGCCCGAAGCCCGCACCTTAGTCTCCCGGAAGGTTATGCCGTTTATGAGGTTCCCGGTAAGCGTGTTGCCGGTCAATAAGGCCTCGCCGTAAAGGAAGCGCACGCCCCAATAGTTGTCGGATATGCGGCAGTTCGCTATGTTCAGCTTCGAGTCCTTGAAGACTACCCCGCCCTTGTTCCGGGTTATCTCGCAGTTGTTTATGTCCAGCTTCGAGTCCTGGCACTGGATGCCCAGGTAGTTGTTCCTGAGCTTCGAGTCGCTGATGGACGCCTTCGAGAAGTGCATGTGGAAGCCGCGGTAGCCGTACTCGATTATGCAGTCCTTTAGCTCGTTCTCTTTGCCCTCGCTCACCATGATGTTGACCGCACCCCAGTCCCCGGGCCGTTTGACCTTCTCGGCGGAGGTGAACGTTATGGGCCTGTCTGGGGTGCCCCTGGCTATCAGCCGGCCCTGGATGTATATCTCGTTCTCGCCGATGCCGTCCCCGTCCGTGTCCGTCTTCGTGAACATCACCGTCGTCCCCGGCAGGACCGTGAGCGTCGCCTCCGGCGAGAACTGCACCACCCCGTCTATTATCACCGTCCCGCTCCAGGTCTGGTCGGTATTGAACGTGTGGTCGTGCAGCCTGAGCGGCTCGCCGTTGTCGGCAGACGCGGTCACAGCCAGGGCGACAAAAAAAACAGCAACCAAAATGATCCGGCAGTGGCAGTTCGATGTTATTTTTTGAGTCAAAATCCTGAGCCGCGACATTCCAGGCTTGGCGAAAAGCGGGGGCGGAGTTTTCCCGCCGTCCGCTTGAGCCGAAGCCGGGAACGAGCGGTGAATATTTTGACTCAAAAATAACATCCAACCGCCATTTGTACCACCTATATTGGTATGATATGCTTTAGCGAATTATAAAGCGTCACGACCCCGATGAGAGTTACCAGCACCGCGCTGGCCATGGCGACATACGGCGCGGCCTTCTCCGTGTCCATGAACTTCCCGGCAAGCCCGGCCGCCTTGATCACGCCGATGCCTATTGCCACAAGCGCCGCCGCGAGACCTGCGGAAAAGACTATCACGAGACCGACGCCCTTCGCCAGCGCACCGGCGGACACAGCCGCAAGGAGAAGCGCAAACGCGGCCGGGCACGGCACGAGTCCGCCGGATATCCCGAGCGCAAGGAGCTTCCAAAGGCTCAGCCGCTCGCCCGTCTCCGGCTGATAGTGGGAATGGGCCACGCCCCCGTGCGTATGCAGATGCCTGTGCTCCCAACCATGCTCCATCACCGGCGGATGAGTCTCGGAATGCCCGTGCTCATGCCCCTCATCAAGATGCCCATCATTGTGCTGGTGGTCGTGGCTGTGGCCGTGCGCATGCGAATGCCCATGGTCATCGTCATGGTCGTGACGGCGGACGCCCGGCAAGGCCCTCCACCTGTAATGCATCATCGTCAGCCCGACGCCAATTATAAGGGACGAGGCGATTAACCCCAGGTATACATGAAGCTGCTGGTCGGTGTATTTTGCCGCGGCGAACCTGGCGATTACGGCAAGGGCTATGATGCTGAACGTGTGCGTGAACGTCACGATAAGGCCCAGGACGACCGCTTCGTAAGTCTTTCCCTTTGAGCCGACCAGATACGCGGCGACGACGGTCTTGCCGTGCCCTGGTTCAAGCGCGTGGAACGCGCCAAGAACGAATGCCGCCACATAAAAACCTGTAAGGCTGCTGCCCTGAAGCCAGGTAAGGAAGTCCAAGTTTTAGTCCCTCAGGATAAAGTTCAACCCGTTTTTCTCAACGCTTGAAGACTCTATGGCCGGCTTGCTGCCCCGCCCCGAGACGATGCCGTACTCGCCGCCGGTGATGACAGAGCGGACGACTGCCGGGGCGGAGCCGCCCATGCTCAGTATGCCGTATCTGCAGTCGCTTATGGTACAGCCGGATATCGATGGCGATGAATTAAGCGCCGTGACCGCGCAGTCCGCCCAGTGGAAGGAGGCGTTCTCTATCCTGCTGCCGCCCGCCTCGCGCCCGTCGAAGATTATGCCGCCCCAGTCGCCCCTTTCCGGCTTCTTCGTGTTCAAGTCCTCGGGCGCGGCATCGAACTCTATCGGGCGTTTTTCCGTCCCCTGGGCCAGGAGGACCCCCCTCACCATGATCTCCGTCTGCATCGAAATAAAAAACGGCTCGAACTTGGAGCTCTCCCTGGACACGAAAAGCACCCTGGTTCCCGGGGCGATCGTCAGCGTGACGCCCTCCGGGACATATACGTCGTTTACCACGAGTACAGTGCCCGACCAGGTCGTGCTCGCCTTGACAACGCCTTCCACCTGCCGCGGGGCGCCGCCGTCCCCGAATGACCTGACCGAAACGAACAGGGCAAGGCAGAACCCGAATAAGATGTACTTGAACGCCTTAAGCGTCATGCTCATAGGTTGCAATTTCCATACCCGATTACTGGAGTCCGGACGCCAATTGCTATTCCACAAGCTCCGCCGAAACGAGCCCGTATTTCTCGAGTTTATACCTGAAGGTGCTGCGTTTCAGGCCCAATGCCGCCGCGGCCGCGGTCTGGGAACCGTTTTTTTCCTTGAGCGCCTTGACAATAAGCTGTCTTTCAAGCTCTTCCAATATATCCGTCAGGGTGCCGGGGCCTTCCGGTATCCGGACCGTCTCGCCAGCCCCTTCATCAAACCTCAGTGAAAGGGGCAGGCTGGACGAGGTTACCAGCTCGCCCTTCTCCAGGACTATGGCCCGCTCTATTATGTTCTCGAGCTCCCGGACGTTCCCCGGCCAGTCGTACCGCACGAGCATCTCCATGGCGGCCGGCTCTATCCCTTCGATGCGCTTGCCCGTCTCCGCCAGGAATTTGCTCAGGAAGAAGTTCGCGAGGTCGGGGATGTCGCCTTTTCGTTCTCTTAGCGGCGGGATGTTGATGGTGACGACGTTCAGGCGGTAGTAGAGGTCCTCGCGGAAACGGCCCTCCTTCACCGCCGTCATCAGGTCTTTATTGGTGGCGGCTATTATCCGCACGTCCACCTTGATGGTCTTCTCGCCCCCGACCCGCTCGAACTCGTGCTCCTGGAGCACCCTGAGGAGTTTCAACTGGGTGGCTATGGGGATCTCGCCTATCTCGTCCAGAAACAGGGTCCCCTCGTGCGCGAGCTCGAAGCGCCCTGACTTGCGCTTGATTGCGCCGGTAAACGCGCCTTTTTCGTGTCCGAATAGCTCCGACTCCAGCACGCCCTCCGCGAGCGCGGCACAGTTCAAGATGACGAGCGGTTTCCCTTTTCGCCTGCTGTTGTAATGGATTGAACGCGCCACCAGCTCCTTGCCGGTGCCAGATTCGCCCTGGATGAGCACGCTCGCGTTCGTCACGGCGACGCGGCTGACCAGCTCGTAGACCTCCTCCATCTTCGGGCTCTTGCCCAGGATGCCCGTAAAGCGGTACTGCTCCTCTAGCTCCCTGTGCAGCGCGCGGTTCTCCCTTATGAGCCGCTCGCGCTCCAGGGCTTTCTCGACGACCAGCTTTATCTCCTCCATCTCGAAGGGCTTGGTCAGGTAGTCGTACGCGCCCCGGCGCATGGCCTCGACCGCGGATTGGAGCGACCCGTAGGCGGTTATCATTATTACGCTTAAACTTACGTCCTTCTGCTTTATCCTGCCCAGGAGCTCGATGCCGTTCATGCCGGGCATCTCGATATCGAGTATGGCCAGGTCGTACTCCTCTGCGGTCAGGGAATCAAGTGCGTCTTCCCCCTTCTCCATGGCCGAGACGAAATAGCCCTCCTTCGTCAGCACCTTGGAGAGCAGGCTCCGCATCCCCGGTTCGTCGTCAACCACCAGTATCTTTTCGCCCGGCATATCGATATCCTCTGATTAATTGCATTCCGCGAGGTAATTATATTAAAATTCCGCCGGCACCTCAAGGGTTTTTGGAATTTGCTTCCAGCCTCCCCTTAACAGGCAGCGTTACAATAAAAGTCGAGCCCTTCCCAGGCTCGCTCCCGGCCTCCACCTTCCCGCCGTGCTCCTCCATGAGCCTCACGCATATCGCCAGCCCAAGTCCGGTCCCTTCCCCTGGACGCTTCGTCGTGAAGAACGGGTCGAATATCTTGCCCAGGTTTTCCGGGTCGATGCCCGGCCCAGTGTCCTCGAAGGAAACCTTTACCGCGTCGCCCGGGGCATCGTGCTCCATATGGACCGCTATCTCGCCGCCGTCCGGCATCGCCTGCGCCGCGTTCAGCATGAGGTTCATGAACACCTGCTTTATCCGGTCCGGGTCGGCCATCACCTCCGGCGCGCCGTCCGGCAGGTCGAGGCTGATATCCACCTTCTTGAATAGCCTCTGCGCTTTCGCGGACTCCACCGTCCGCCTAAGCACGTCCGCGACCGATGTCGGCACGACGCCCAGGACCGGCGGCCTCGAAAAATCGAGCAGGCCCCTTACTATCCTCTTGCAGCGCTTGCTCTCGTCCAGTATCCGCATCAGGTCTTCGCGCCCCGGGTCGTCCTCCCGCATGTCTTCAAGCAATAGCTCGGCAAACCCGAGTATTACGCCGATGGGGTTGTCTATCTCATGCGAGAGACCCGCGGCAAGCTCGCCGACCGCGGCCATCCTCTCGGAGCGGATCAGCTCCTTCTGGAGGAGTTTCAGCTCCTCGTTAGCCGAAAGCAGGCTAAGGTTCGCCTCCTCGAGACTCTTCCGGTGCTCCCTGAGCGAAAGCGCCATGAGGTTGAACGAGCGTCCGAGTTCCCCTATCTCGTCCTTCCGCTCCACCTCCACCGTGTGGTCGAGGTTGCCGCGCGCTATCTCGCCCGCGCCTTCCCTCAGCCTGAGTATCGGCCCGGTCAGCTTCGCCGAGAAGACCGCCGCGGCAAGCACCCCCGCAAGGATGAAAAAACCCGCGAGGAGCAAAAACTCGTTGCGGATGCCGGAGAGCCGCTTGTTCAGCGACTGGTAGGATATGACGTAGCGCACCTTCAGGAACTGAGGCCCGCCAGTCTCCGTCACGGGGGCCAGAATGTCCATGTACTTCTGCCCGTCGGGCCCCATTAGCGGCCGAACATCCATCTCCTTCAGGGGCAGACGCTCCATTATCTCCGGGTCGGACGTGTGTTTCGGGTTCTTTCCGTCTTCCGGCCCCGACTGCGAGTCATAGAGCACGATGCCGCTTTCGCTGATTATGGACAGCCTGGTCAAGTCGGGGTAATAGCTAAAGAACTTCGACATCTGCATGTCAAAGTCGGACTTGCTTTCACCCTGGGGCTTCCAGGAGAGCGAGCCGTAGGTGCGCGCGACGTCGGTCGCCGTGAGCTTGGCGAATAGGCGCCCCTGCTCGATGAGCTGGTTCTCGCGCTCTTTCTTCTCGGTCCTAAGCGTTATCGCCGCGTTGATGGCTATGATGGCCACGACAAGACAGCTTACGAACAGTATAACCCTGCCCCGAAGGCCAATAAGCCTTCTCATGGCTCTATTTCCTGCATGAACCGCCTTATTATCGAGCTGTACTCACGCATAAAGCCCGGCATGTCCTTGTTGCTCGTCCCGCCGATGTATATCCTGTCCTCCCCGGCGAATATCCAGACCTGGCGGTGGTAGAAGTAGAACGATAATATAAGCCCGGCCAAAAGGAGCGCGAACCCCGCCCAGACGAGCGGCAGGCCGGGGTCCTTCACTATCTCGAAACCGGAGTAGTACCTGCCGCGCGGGTCCCGGGAGTAGGCGGTCTGGTATATGGTGTACCCGCCGAACTTCAGCGGGCTGTTGATGGTAATCACTTCCCGGCAGAGCTCCTTGCCGTCCCCGGTTATCCTCACGGAGCTCGCCAGATTCTTTATCACCGGCTCTGCAAAAGGGCCGGTGGTGAACGCGTATTTGAAGTTCAGCGGCGCCTGAGTCCCGCCGTCCGGTTCCGCGGTGTCATATACCCCTATGAGCCTGCCTTGGGAGTACACGTCGAAGAGCGCCTCCTGTCGTTCGAAGTCCACCCTGTTTGGCACAAGCTTTATATCCGTCCCCGTCACATCGACCGCCGAGCCGCCCCTGCTCTGGAACGTCCCGACCTTGTGCCCGTCGAGCGTATCCCGGACGGTGACGGAAAGGTCCGCCGGATAATGCTCGAGAGTGAACTTCTCCACGAAAAGTGAGAATCCGAACGGCTGGTCCTTGCCCGTGTTCCAGTTGTAGAACTGGTCTGTAAAGTCACCTTCATATACGTTCACCGTCCCCACCATCCCCAGGCTTCCGACCAGAGCGCCGAGCAGCACGAGCAGGATGCTCACATGGGTTATCATGTCGCCCCAGGGGCCGAGCGCGCCCTTCCGCGCATAGACGAACCTGCCCCTTTTGCTTATCCTGTATTTCCTATCCGCCAGGGCCCTCTCCAGCATCTCGACATGCCCCGCCGCCGGAAGCTCGTTGCTGAGCCTGAGCCTCCTGATGGTCTCGCCGGTCTTCTCCGTTACGGGAGCTATTGTGCTCTTGTACAGCCACCTGAACCTCCTGTAGCTGCAGACAGAGAGGTTTATGGCCAAGAGGCCTGCTATCGTCCTGAATCCCCAGGAGTGGTACAGGTCTATTATGCCAAAGAACCTAAGGTAACGGTAATGCTCCTCGCCGTATCGCCGGATGTAGACCAGCGGCTCTTGCGCCTGCGGGATGAAAGTGCCGAATACCGAGACTGCCGCCAGGATTATGAGCAGGAATACGGCGAGCTTGATGGACGAGAAAAGTTTCAGCGCCCGTTCCTTCGCCCTTGCAAGGCCTGACATATCTACCTTGAGTCCGAAAAACGTTTTAACACTATATCTATGCTGCCGGTAAACCCGCCTTCATTTACCGTGACGGAGTGGTCTCCCGCCCCGTACCTGCCGTACGGCTCATCCGGTTTCGGGACGCCCATGAACCCGGTCCGAGCGCCGACGTAATACACCCCCGGCCCGTCCGTATAGATGACATACGTCCCGTCCTCCCTGGTCCATTCCGAGACATAGTCCGGCTTTCCGACCATCCTTGAGTCCTTGTACGCGAATGCATAGGCGCGGGCCGCGGGTTTCCCGTCCCTGTCTTTTATGACACCCCTGACGCCCTGGCCGCCGCCCTTCCCCGGGAATGCGTTAAAGAGCATATTCCCGGTAAGCTTCACGAGGGTGAGGTTTAGCTTCACGTACTCGCCGGCTTTTATCTCGAACGGACCGGAACCCTCTCGCGAGTACCAGTCGCCCTTCTGAAGGTTGCCGGAGATGCTCCCTGACGCCCTCTTCCTGGCTACGGCGTAGTATCTGCCCGGCGGAAGTTCGGTAATATACTTACCGTCCGGGCCGGTCGGCTCGGCCATGAAATCGGCCGGGCCCCTGAAGCGCCTGTCCGGGTCTACATAAAAATAGACCTCCGCCCCTTCCACCGGTTTCCCGTCCTCGCCTGTCAAAACACCTTCAGCCCCGCCCGGTTTCTCGACTGGCGGCTCCCCGGCGGCGGAAACCGTGCCGCTCGCCGCGCATAGGAGGAGCAGTAACGCTAGCAGAAACAACGGGATATGGTGCGGGCCGCAATGTCCCCGCATTCGCGGGAACGGCGCAATTTCTCGGCATTCTTTATAGTACATCGCTTAAGGCTCCCTATTCAGCGACAAGAGGCAGATGGAGTCCACCTGCCTCTTAAGTGCATGTTCCCACTCCCTTCTTTCCTCCCACCCGTCGGGAAGGAAGGGCGGGCTACCTGTAGAGGTTGTACGGGAACACCATCGCCCCGTTTTCATCCTTATATTTATACCGGTTGCCGGTGATGTTCTCTAGCGCCCTCGCGGACCACTCGCGGACGTACGGGTCTTTGTCGTTCTCCATTATCTCAGTCAGCGGACCCTGGGCTTCTTTGGCTTCGAGCGTGCCCAGGGATATCTCGGCATTGACCTTCGTCATAATGTAGTCCGCCTTAAGGGCATTGATGAGCGGCGCCACGGCGCCGCTTGTGCCGGCGGTCCCGAGCGCAAGCGCCGCGGCTGCCGCGACATCCTCGTTTTTGTCGCTCAGCCTACTAACCAGCGGCCCTTCCGCCCTCTTGTCCTCGATAATCCCGAGCGCCCTAGCCGAGAACTTACGGGTGTCGGAATCCGGGCTGTCCAGGGCCTTTATAAGCGCGGGCACCGCCTCCGGGCCGATGGCTATCAGGGCGCGCGTGGACTCCTTCTGGAGCGCGTCGTTCTTGACTGAGAGCATCTCAATGAGCGGGTCTACCGCCTCGACCGCCTTCATCTTCCCGAGCGCCCAGGCTGCGATATACCTCTTCTCCTTCGCCGTCCTCAGCATATCCAGAAGCGGCAAAAGCGCGCGCCTGTCGCCGATGTCCCCAAGCGCCGCGGCCGCATATTCGCGCATCTCGGGGTCGTCGTCCTTGAGGG
>JBEKYB010000028.1:0-10510 GCA_049511435.1 Nitrospirota bacterium
GTGACCGAGCCGCTGCCGCTCTCGGTCCGCTTCACCCCCATGCCCTGGTAGGTTTCCGTGAACCCGGCCTTGAGCGAAAAGACCCGCTTGGCAGATACGACCGTTTTTTCAATGTCTACTTTGATTGTCATATCCCGTGTCCCGGTTCAGGGTTTTTCGAAGCCATATTTCGCAAGGACAGCCTG
The DNA here is from genome assembly GCA_049511435.1 of Nitrospirota bacterium. Taxonomy (GTDB): domain Bacteria; phylum Nitrospirota; class JACRHJ01; order JACRHJ01; family JACRHJ01; genus JBEKYB01. The sequence goes on from JBEKYB010000028.1 coordinate 186, forward strand.
CCCCTTACCACCCAAGACATACTTAATAAACCTGCCTGCGGCAGCCGGCTCCTTGCTTGAAGAGACGACCGCTATCGGATAAACGACAGGCTTGTGTCCGCTGACCTCGCTGGCGACCTGAACCTTATCCGCTGCAACCGCCGCGTCTGTCGCGTATGCAAAGCCCGCGTCCACCTCTCCGCGCGCGACATAATCCAGCACCTGACGTACCGACTCGGCGTAGATGAACTTCGGCTCCAGTGCTCCCAACAGTCCATTCTTTTCAAGGGCTTCCTTCGTATAACGGCCGGCCGGCACCGTTTCCGGCTTTCCAACAGCTATCCGCTTTACGGACTCACCCCCGAGTTCTTTGAGGCTTTTGACACCAGACCCTATTGGAGTTACCAGGACGAGCTTGTTGCCCGCGAAATCAACCACGGATGAATCAACCACCAGGCCTTTTTGGCGGGCCTTTTCTATTGTTTCTTTGTCGGCGCTTGCGAACACGTCCACGGGAGCGCCCTGGGCGATCTGCTGTAGAAGCGCGCCTGAAGCCGCGAAGTTAAAGGATACCTTTACGCCAGGGTTTTCGCTCTCGAAGTCCTTCCCTATCTGGGTAAAGGCGTCCGTCAGACTCGCCGCCGCGGAGACCACAATATCCTGCCGGGCGAACGCGCTTGTCGAAAGCCCGATAGGCATTCCGGCAACCATAAAAACCGAAAGCATTGTTATTTTAAACATCTTCATATAAACCTCCTGAAATCATCCCGAAGACATTCTTTATTAAAAGTATAACACGTGAAACCCTGCTATTTTAATGCTCTGTCTTCAGTATCTTTCCTGAGAATACCAGTATGATCATGCAAACCGCCGAGGTAATAAACGTCAGCACCATGCCTAATGAGTCGTTGCCGGACTGAACCGCGTCGTATATGGCAAGAGAGAGAGTCTGGGTCCTTCCAGGGATGTTGCCGGCCACCATGAGAGTTGCCCCGAACTCGCCCATCGCCCTTGCAAAGGCGAGCATGGCCCCGGCCAGGATCCCCCGCAATGCAAGCGGGAGGGTAACCCGCACGAATACCCCGGCCTCGGACTGCCCCAACGTGCGGGCGGCGTCTTCGCAGTCGGGGTTGACCCCCTCAAACGCCGCGCGGGCCGACTTGAAAACGAGCGGCAGGGAAACGACCGACGCGGCCAGGACCGCGCCCTGCCAGGTGAACATCAAGGAGACCCCGAAGTGTTCATTAAGCCACCGCCCAATCCAGCCGTTTCTTCCCACTACTACGATGAGGTAATACCCCAGCACTGTCGGCGGCAATACCAGCGGCAGCATAAACGCCGCGTCAAGCCAGCCGCGACCGGGGAACCGTGCCCGTGTCAGCAAGAAGGCGGCCGTCATCCCGGCAAACAAGGCCAGTGCGCTGGCCAGGCCTGCCACCTTTAAGGTCAGCCACAGGGCCGTCATGTCCATGCCGAGAACCACGATAGACCTCCGGGTTAAACTTCAGGGCCAAAACACCTGTCGTAGTCAATACACACCCCGCAACTCGGGGATTTGCAGAGGTGGAAGCCTCCACGCTCGCATATCTGCTTATAGAAGAATTTTTTCCACTTCATGTCTTTGACGTTCATGTCGAACAACGGCTTGAAATACGTCTCCATAAGCGAAGACAGCGCACCCCTATGCGGCAGGCCCATGTCCTGCCAGAGGTGGTTTTCGCCCAGACAGGAAACCGCCATCCACCGCGCCACCATGTCGGTTTCTGCGTCTGGCCCACTAACATTGTCAAGGAGCAGGCCCAGCAGGTCCTCGAACTCCTCCTGCCGCCCATCCATCCCCTCCACGCCTTTGAGCGCCATGTCGCCGCATGTCTGTTTCATGGCCACCTTCATCATGCCGCCTTGTGAGTATAGCACTTCTTAGTGCATATCCTCGCGCAAGCGCCGCAGCCTATACAGTCGTCTTTGTCCTTTATGGACATGACCTTGTTCCCCATGTCGTCGCCGTATTCGTCATCGCCAGAAAATGGCTTGTCTATGGGTTCAAGGACGCTCCTGCCGCATGCCTTGTAGCATCGTCCGCAGCCGATGCACTTTTGCTGGTCGATGGCGAGAACGAACGCCGGCGCCCATTCCCTTCCGCCAGATGTCAGGCCTTTGATGGACATACATCCCCCTTATATGATGGCAGCGTCGCCGCGCTCGCCTGTCCTTATCCTCATCGCGTCCACTATCGGGAGCACGAATATCTTGCCGTCACCCTTGGAGCCGGTGCGGTTCACGGACATGATGGCCTCAACCACTTTTTCGGCCGGAACCTCCGAGACTACTATGTCCAGGAGCGACTTCGGCACCCAGAACACCGGTTTGGTGAGTTTGGAGGCCCCGGCCATCGAAGAAGGCGTGGGGAACTTGTATATCTTGGAGACGCACTCCACGTCCGCGCTCATCAGAGGGTCCACGCACTCCATGATGTTGCCGCCCTGCCTGCCGCGCCCGTTCAGGCTGTGCAATGTCACGGATGTCACCCCTATGGCGACCAGCGCCTCCATCGTCTGCTTGACCCTGCTCTGCCTGATGACAGCCATTATCTCTTTCATAGCCCTTCTCCCGTCCTGACCGTGTACGCCATCTCCACGTCGGAGATGAATATCTTGCCGTCGCCTATGAAGCCGGTCTTGGAGTTATCCGCGACCACCGACATAACCTTTTCCACGTCGCCGTCGTTTACCACGAGAAGGAGGAGCACCTTCGGCAGCAGGTCATAGTGTATCGGCCCGACCTGGAGCCCCTTCTGCTTGCCGCGCCCGAACACGTGCGCCTTTGTCATGGCGGGAAAACCCGCGCCTTCAAGCGCCAGAACGACGTCGTCTTCCTTCTCCGGCCTGATTATCGCCCTTACTATCTTCATAATGAGTTCCTCCTGTTTGTTTATCCGACCAGTTTTCTGAGCCACGGCGGCGGCGATTTGCGTATGGTCGTCATCAGCCCTTCCGCCAGTTCTTCAATTACCGCCCCTTCAGCAGCCTTGACCGGCATGATGCCCTTCCTCGCCAGCCTCGCTGCGGAAGGCCCGCCTATAGCCGTCAGGTAGATTATCTTGCAGTCAGAGAGCTTTTCCACTTTATCTTCTACAGCGAGGTCGTGGGCCGCACCCAGCCCCTTAGTGGATTCGACCGTTTTGTCCCTACCCTCGCCGAATACCCTGGATTCGAGGCGGACGTAACCGTCCCTGCCGAACTCGTACATGGAAAATTTCCCCGCCCTCCCGAAATGCTCGTCCACATGTACGCCGTCCGTCGTGGCAAAAGCTACCTTCATCTTCTCGCCTCCATAAGAGCATTCCCTATCCGGTTGACCAACTCGAGGCTTCCGCGATATCCGACATTTAATGACGCGTTAAAGCCCAGCTTCTCGAAAACGGGGAACCCCCATTCGAGGTGCGGTATGCGAAGCGCATCAGCGGCCTGCCTGCCGTGCGAGCCTGCTATTAAAAGGTCGAACGCGCCTTTCAGCGAGCCGTAGTCGCCAACTACCACCTCGTCCGCTATTATCTTTCCGAGGCCGGGAGCCTCGGACGGGACCACTGCCAGCTTTACCCGCGCACCGGTCCCGGCAATGAGGGACGAGAGGGCAACTGCCGCGTCCACCTCCTGCGCAAGGGCGATTCTTTTGCCTGAGATGACAGCCATCGCGTCTCTCATCCCGTCCACAAGGACCTTGCGTTCGCGCTGGTAGCGTTCCGGCGTTTCGCGCCCGCTGATCTTATATAGGATGTGCAGGAGTCCATCGGTCGCGGCAAGCCCGGCCAGTCCGTCAAGGACAACGTATGGCACGCTGCATCTTTCCATTAAAGTCCTGCCCGCGCGTTCCAAACTCGGCCCGACGACGAGCGTGATGGACGCCTTGCCCATCGAGCGTATGCCTTCCACGGACAAGCCGCCGGAAGGAAGCGGCGAAAAACCCTGCCTGCTTCCATCGAGCGCGGAGAGGTCGGGCAGGATGAGCGTCTCCAGGCCGAAGTCTTTCACGATGTTTCTAAGTTCATGTACGTCCGCCGGCGTAAGGCTGCTGCCGACAAGAATATTGATTCTGTTTGAAACCTTTACGCCGGGTGTTGCGAGAGCTACCAGCCCCTCCACCGCCGCGGCATATCCCTCCTCTAAGCCTCCCTTGTAATCAGGAGTGGATATGTGCACGACCTCTGCCCGCCCGTACTTTAAACCTCCGAGCGCCATCGCCACGTTCTCACCCTTCACCTCGACAAGGCCGGTGGTCAATACGCCGACGATCTCCGGTAAGTTATTGGCCATGACATCCCAGACGGCCTTAGACAACTTCTCCTCGCTGCCCATGACCACGTCCTCGGCAAAGAGCTTTGTGCTCATCATGGAGATTGGTTCGCGGAAATGCTTCGTAAGCAGCACCTTACCGAGGAAGTTGCAGCCCTGTGCCCCGTGCAGGATTACCATAGCCTTGTCCACGCCCTGGAGGGCCATGGCCGCGCCGATTGACTGCGAATGCTTCAGCGGATTTATGCTGACATCGCTTCTCTTAATTGACATCCTTGGAATACCGGCAGGGGCTTTTCCGCCTGGCAGCTCAGCGGGCCTGTAAAATTCTAGCGCTGATTTAATGCTGCCGGCAAGGTTGACCAGCCCGTCATATCCGGCATAGGCTGTGTGCCTCTCCTGGTTCACGTCAACGAACGGGAAACCTTCCTTTATTACAAGATACTGGTTCCGCCCGCCAGCAATCAATATGTCCGCCTCGTGCTCCTTCATCAGCGTCAGTATGTTTTTAGGCGTCATGTTTTCGTGTATGGGCGCGTCCCGGCCTAAAAGCGATTTCATCTTCTCCTCGTCCTCATAGGTGCTTTTCTTCGCGCCGACCGCTACTACGTCGATACCTAAGTCTCCAAGCGCACTTATGAAAGACCAGCTTTTTACTCCGCCCGTATACAGCACGGCCTTTTTGCCCTTAAGAGATGAGTAAGAGGCGAGCCCATCAGTTAACTTTGCCTCCTCTTCATCCACTACGGTGCTCACTAGCTTCGTAATGTCCATGCCCTGCGCCTTAAGGCAAGCCGCCATGCTCCTGAGCGCCTTCGACATCTCAGTCTTGCCGAAGAAAGAAACCTCGATATACGGGATGCCGTACCTGCGCTCCATCTCCTTGGCTACGTTTATCAGGGCGCGCCCGCATACGACGACATTCAGCTTCGCCCTGTGCGCGTATGTAATTTCTTTGAAGGTAGAGTTTCCGGTTATTCTCGAAAGGACGTTTATGCCCGTCTTCTTCAGTACCGGCTCCACAAGGCTCAGGTCGCCCGCTATGTTGTACTCGCCTATCAGGTTTATGTCGGCCGGGGTGACAGCGTCCGGCTCGCCTGTACCAATGACGTTGTCCAGCAAGACGTCTCCCGCTATCCTGTTACCGAGGTTCTTCGGGCCCGTGAAGCCGGGTGCGTGGACCGGCATGACACGCACGCCGAGCTCTTGTTCCGCCTTTTTGCAGACGGCGTCCATGTCCTCGCCGATAAGCCCCGTCACGCAGGTCGAATATACGAATATGGCCTTTGCGCCCGAATCCCTCGCTGTCTCACGTATTGCCTTAAGGAGCTTGGTCTCGCAGCCATAGACTATGTCCAACTCGCCGATGTCAGTGGTGTATGCCCTCTTGTGCAGGATACCCTTGTCGGATACCGTGCCGCGCGACTCCCACGAGTTGCCGAAGCAGGCGATAGGCCCGTGGACCAGGTGGGCCGCATCCGCGATGCACTGGAGCACTATCATCGAGCCGTCGAACGCGCAGGACTCGCCGCCCCGGCTCCGGCATAAGCCGGCCGCCGAGTCAGGCCTGCACGAGTGCTCGAAAAATTTGTCGGTGCCAGTCATCATGAGAACTCCTGTTACCTCAGCAGCTCGAAGTGAGCGTCGTCGCTTTTACGGTCGAGCTCTTCCAGGAACGTGTTCGCTATCCAGGTGATCAGGTTTACCGTACCCTTATAGCCGAGCGTCGCGTACCTGTGCAGGTTAACGCGGTCCACTATCGGGAAACCGACCCGGACGTGCGGGATGCCCGCGTCCCTGGCGGCATACTTGCCGTGCGAATCGCCTATCAGCATATCCACCGGCTCTGTCATAAGGAGCGAGCGCATGTGCCACAGGTCTTTCCCGGCATACACCCGGCCTGACGAACCGTAAGGCGACGTCGCGAGAAGCGCCGTCATCTCATTCGCAAACTTCTTCGTCCCGTTGGTTGAAACTATATGCACCGGCTCGCCGCCCATCTCCAAAATAAACCCGACAAGGCCCAGCATGAGGTCGGGGTCGCCGAAAAGCGAGAACCGTTTGCCGTGGAAGTAAGGGTGCGCGTCCGTCGCAGCGTCCACGGCCCGCCCGCGTTCTTCTTTTATAGAGTCCGGTATGGCCCTGCCGGTAATCTCCGATACCCCCATCAGAAACTTGTCGAATGCGGCAACGCCCATCGGGTAGTTGAATTCGGCCACCCGCTGTCCGTATTCGGTCTTGAACTCCTTGGCGGTCTTCGGGGCGGCGTATGCCTGAATCGATATCGTCCCGACCGCGTTCACCGAATCAGCCGCTTCCTCAAGGGTTGTCTTGCCGTGGTACATAGAATATGAGCCGGTGAGGGGGGAGTCGAACGCATCCGAGTTGTCCGCAAGCACCGTGCAGGGGACACCCATCATCGTCATGTACCGCTTTATCTCCCGGATGTTCTCGACGTGCGCGTCGAACCCTGGTATTATATTTATCTTCCCGTTTCGCTCGCCGTCCTTGAACCTGCCTTCGGAAAGCGTCTTGATTATCCCGAGCAGCATGTTATCGTAGCCGGTTATGTGCGAGCCTATGAAGCTCGGCGTATGAGCCGCCGCAACGGGGAATTCCTTAGGAACGGAGCCCGCGTCCTTGGCGTTCGATATGAACGCCTTTAGGTCGTCCCCTATGACCTCGGCCATGCACGACGTGCACATCGCAATCATCTTTGGCTTGTATATCTCGTATGCGTTCCTCAGACCCTCTGTCATGTTGGCCCGGCCGCCGAAGACCGCTGCATCCTCGGTCATCGAGTCGCTGACCGCGGGGAACGGCTCGCGGAAGTGCCTCGCGAGGTTGTTCCTGAAATACGCGGCGCAGCCCTGAGAACCGTGCTCGTACGGGAGCGTGCCTTCAAATCCCGACGCGCAGAAAAAAGCCCCGAGCGGCTGACACGCCTTCGTGGGGTTTATGACGAGCGACTTCCTCGCAAAGTTAAGCTCCTTGTACTCGACTGTATTGATCCACTCCGCGGTATTCATCTTGCCTCCTTCTCCCAGGGAGCCCTGACCAGCTTCCATGTGGGCGAGTTTATGGCCATGTCCATGTCCCTGGCAAATATCGGGAAGCCGTCGTAGCCGTGGTATGGGCCTGAGTAGTCCCAAGAATGCATCTGCCTGAACGCGAAGCCCATCTTCTGGAATACGTATTTCTCCTTTATGCCCGAGGCGACCAGATCAGGCATGAGCTTCCTGACCAACTCCTCCATCTCGTACTCGCTCACGTCGTCGTATATAACCGTGCCGTCACCAACCTGCGGTAACGTACGCTGGTAATCGTCCGCGTGCCCGAACTCATATCCGGTGCCGATTATATCCATGCCAAGGTCCTCGTATGCGCCTATCACGTGGCGCGGCCTCAGGCCCCCGACGTAGAGCATCACCCTTTTGCCTTTGAGCCTCGGCCTGTATTTTGAGACAACCGCCTCCATGGCGGGCTTATATTTCGTGATGACCTTTTCGGCGTTCTCCTGAATCCTGCCGTCAAAACGGGCCGCGATGGCGCGTACGGACGCTTCTATCTTAGTGGGCCCGAAGAAGTTGTACTCCATCCAGGGTATGCCGTACTCCTCCTCCATGTGCCTGGCTATGTAGTTCATTGAGCGGTAGCAGTGTATAAGGTTTATCTTCACGGAGTGCGTCTGCTTCATCGTCTCTATCTGGCCGTCGCCGGACCACATGGCCACCACCCGTAGCCCCATCTCCTCGATTATCTTCCTGCTCGCCCATGCGTCGCCGCCTATATTGTAGTCGCCTATTATCGCCACATCATAAGGGCCGGGATCCGGGAGTTTGCCCTTGCCTAGCACGTGGTCGCGTATGCTGTCGTTTGCGATATGGTGTCCGAGCGACTGGCTGACGCCCCTAAACCCCTCGCAGCGAACCGGTATGACCGGCAGGTCGAGCTCTTTCTGCATCGCCTTGGCGGAAGCCTCAATGTCGTCGCCTATTAGACCGATGGGGCATTCCGATTGTATGGATATCCCCTTGGCTTCGGGAAATAGCGTTTTTATCTCGCGGCATATCTCCTCAAGCTTCTGCGCACCGCCGTAGACAATGTCCTTTTCTTGAAAATCGGACGTGAATTGAAATGGTACAAAATTGTCCACCCCCGGCTTCCCTTGAGCCAGGTTCCTCCGCGTGCTCCAGGAGTAATAGCCGCAGCCGACCGGCCCGTGGGACAGGTGCACCATGTCGCGAATTGGGCCCCATACTACGCCCTTGCTGCCCGCATACGCGCAGCCGCGGGCGGTCATCACGCCGGGTATGGACTTCACGTTCGACTTTATGGCGCAGGTCCCGCAGTTAGGCGCGCCCGCATCCTCTGCTGTGACTTCCGGCTCTGCTTCCTTGACCGCAATATGCGAGGCGCGGTTCTTGCGCGCCTTCTCGGGGTAAGCCCTCAGAAGCTCTTCTATGAAATCCTTCACTTCGGTCGTCTTCATGCAGTCTCTCCTTTACGACCTTACGGCCGCTCCCGCTTCGGCGTCCATGAAGCCGTAGGTTATGAGCAACTCCTCCAGCTCGTCCATAGTCATCGGCGTCGGTATCACGAGGTTCTTGTTCTCCGATATCTTCCTCGCTAGCGTCCTGTACTCGTCGGCCTGATTGGCCTGGGGCTCGTACTCTATTACCGTCATCCTCTTGAGTTCCGCGCGCTGGACCACGTTGTCCCTCGGCACGAAATGTATAAGATGCGTGCCTAGCTTGTCCGCGAGCGCGGCGATTAGCTCGTATTCCTTATCCACCTTGCGCGAGTTGCATATAAGTCCGCCCAGGCGAATCCCGCCCGATACCGCGTACTTGACTATGCCTTTGCAGATGTTGTTCGCGGCGTACATGGCCATCATCTCGCCCGAGGTCACGATGTAGATTTCCTGAGCCTTCTTCTCGCGCATCGGCATAGCGAACCCGCCGCAGACGACATCGCCAAGGACATCGTAGAACACGAAGTCGAGGTCGGGCGTGTACGCGCCGTTTTCCTCCAAGAAGTTGATCGCTGTTATGACGCCTCGGCCGGCGCAGCCCACGCCCGGTTCCGGGCCTCCCGACTCGGTGCACTTCACGCCCCTGTAGCCGGTCATGAGCACCTCGCCAAGCTCAAGCTCCTCGACGCCGCCCCTGTCGCGCGCCAGGTCCATTACAGTCGTCTGCGCCTTAGCGTGCAGCATCAGCCTCGTTGAGTCCGCCTTAGGGTCGCACCCGACGATAAGCACCTTCTTGCCCGCCTCGGCCAGGCCCGCGACCAGGTTCTGCGTCGTGGTCGACTTCCCTATGCCGCCTTTGCCGTAAATCGCTATCTGTCTCATTTTAAACCTCCGTTTAGGAAATCTGCGTATGCCCTACATATAGCAAGGGTTGTGCCATGTGCACGCAAATATGAAAGGGGATGATAACAAAGGTATTTACGGGGTGCCTGGTATTCTTTCAAAAGCCTGTCTGCTACAAAAGCGAAGCGGAACAACAAAAATTGTAGGATTCTTGAAGTGTCCGTGGGGGCTAAACTCCAAGCCCGTATTTCTTTATCTTGTATCCTATCTGGCGGGGGCTTATCCCCAGCAGCCGGGCGGCCGCGGCCTGCCTGCCTCCCGTCCGCGTAAGCGCCTCCCTCAACGAGTTCAGTTCTATATCGTGTATCGCTCCGATAAGGCTTCCCTCGGGGCTTTGCCCCTGCGTGGCTTCAGACTTTACCTGTGCCGGCATAAGCTTGAGGTCGGTCGCGTCTATCACGTCCCTGCCCGCCATCACCACGGAGCGCTCTATGACGTTCTCCAGCTCCCGTACGTTGCCGGGCCAGGGGTAATGGGCAAGGGCGACGACTGCGTCCTGCGTAAAGCGCACCTTCCTTCCGGCCTCTATGCCGAATTTGTCTGCGAAATAGTCCACCAGCTCGGGTATGTCCTCGTGCCTGTCCCTGAGAGGCGGTATGAATATCGGTACGACGTTCAGCCTGTAGAACAGGTCCTCCCTGAACTGGCCCGATGAAAGCAGCTTCTCCAGGTCAAAC
>JBEKYB010000029.1:0-10419 GCA_049511435.1 Nitrospirota bacterium
CGAGCTGGTAACGGAGGGCGGCGAGACCGAGATGGACAAAACGGTGCTCGACAGGCTGGCGGACCCGCTAGTCCACCTGATAAGGAACTGCGTGGACCACGGGATTGAAGCGCCGGAAGACCGACAAAGCGCCGGGAAGCAGAGAAAAGGCACCATCACGCTCAGTGCCGAGCATTCCGGGGACAGGGTATTTGTACGGGTTTCTGACGACGGCGGAGGGCTCGACGAGGCCGCGATCCTGGCCAAGGCTGCCGAGAAAAAACTCGTAAACCCCGAGTCCCCGCCATCCGGCAAGGACCTGTTCGGGCTCATATTCCAGCCGGGCTTCTCGACGGCAAAAACGATAACCAGCGTATCCGGCCGGGGCGTGGGGATGGACGTCGTCAAGAAACAGGTGGAATACCTGAGGGGCATGGTGGAAATCGAAAGCGAACGGGGCCGCGGGACACAGTTCATAATCAGCCTCCCGCTCACGCTCGCCATCATCGACGGCCTGCTTGTCGCGGTCGGCGACCAGGACTATGTAATCCCGCTTTCTTTTGTCGAGGAGTGCATGGAGCTTAAGGAACAGCCGGGGGCAGAGTCCGGCGGCCGCAGGCTCGTCTACCTCAGGGATGAAATAATCCCGTACATAAAGATCAAGGACGAGTTCAGGATAGAGACGGAAAAGAGAGATATCCAGCACATGGTCGTCGTACGCGCCGACGGCCGGAGGCTGGGGATAGTAGTGGACAGAGTCATAGGCGACTACCAGACGGTGATAAAGTCGCTCGGACGGACATACAGGCAAGCCGAAGGCGTTTCGGGCGCCACCATCCTGGGAGACGGGAGGGTGGCGCTTATAATAGACGTGCCGAAACTGCTCGGCAATGCGGAGAGATCGATAGCCCTGGCTGCATGAACGAAACCGACGAAAAGGAGAAGACAATGGCCGAAACAGTAACGACCGATGCAACGCAGTACCTGACATTCACCCTGGGGGACGAGGAGTTCGCCCTCGATATCGCCAAGGTCAGGGAGGTTCTGGACTACACGGTGATAACCAAGGTGCCCAGGATGCCGGATTACATGCGCGGGGTCATAAACCTCCGGGGCAACGTGGTGCCTGTGATGGACCTCCGCATGAAACTTGGCATGAGCGCCACCGAAAAGACCGTGAACGCCTGTATCGTCATAGTCGAAATAAAAGTTGAGGACGAGGTGCTGCATATGGGCGCCCTTGCCGATTCCGTCGAGGAAGTGCTCGACCTTGACCCCAGGCAGGTTGAGCCGCCCCCGAAGCTCGGGACCGGGATAAACCAGGACTTCATCCGCGGGATGGGCAAGCGGGACGACAAGTTCATCATAATCCTCGATATAGACAAGGTGCTCTCCGGCGAAGACATGTCCGTCATAAGCAAGGCCGGCGATGAGAGCTTACTGGAGAAGGAGGAGCAGGCCGCATGAGCGGATGCGGGAGGAAGATGGCCCTCTTATCGTCCGGTATCGCGAAGACCGCTTTGCGGCCGGAATCGAAAGACAGCTTCATGCCTGAAGTGAGCATGACCGATGCCGAGTTCCGCCATCTGAGCGAGCTGGTAACCTTGGAGAGCGGGATAAAACTGCCGCTCGTAAAGAAGACCATGCTTACTTCGCGGCTTCTTAAAAGGCTGAAGGCCCTGGGCATCGGCTCGTTCGAGGAATACATAAGGTTCGTTAAAAGCGGGCAAGGCCGGGCGGACGAGCTTTTCAACATGATCGACGCCGTGAGCACCAACAAGACGGACTTCTTCCGGGAGCCCGCGCATTTCGACTACCTGTTCTCGGAAGCTCTGCCGAGCCTGTACGGCGCGGGACATGCGGCGAAACCCAGGATAAAAATATGGAGCGCCGGGTGTTCCACGGGAGAGGAGGCGTATTCGATAGCGATGGTCGCGGCGGAATACGCGGCCTCCCACCCGTTCGATTATGCCGTACTCGCATCGGACATAAGCAACAGGGCCCTGACGAGGGGTATGCGCGCGGTGTACGGCCCATCCGAGGTCGGACAGATCCCCGAACTTTATACCAAGAAATATCTCATGAGGGGGAAGGCCTCGTGGGAAGGGTTCTTCCGCGTGGTGCCCGAGCTCAGGGCAAAGGTAAATTTCAGGAGGATAAGCCTCATAGAAAAGAACATCGACATCGGCTCCAGGATGGACATCATCTTCTGCCGTAACGTAGTCATATATTTCGACCGGGACCGCCAGACCGAGCTCTTCATGAAGTTATTCGACCTGACCGCCCCGGGAGGATACCTCTTCATAGGGCATTCCGAGACCCTCGACGGCATAAACTGCGACTACGTCCGCATAGCGCCCACAATTTACAGGAAAGAGGCCAGATGATCCCGGCCAGAATAGCCCAGGAAAGGCTGAAGGTACTGGTGATAGACGACTCGGCGGTCGTAAGGCAGGCCCTTGCCGAAATCCTGGACAGCGACCCCGGCATCGAGGTAACGGGGGCCGCGCGCGACCCGATAGCCGCATCGGCTTTCATGCGGCGGATAATGCCCGACGTCATAACGCTGGACGTGGAAATGCCCAGGATGGACGGGATAACCTTCCTTAAAAGGCTGATGGCCCAGCATCCGGTACCCGTGGTGATGTGTTCGAGCCTGACGGAGGACGGATGCGAGACCACGCTTAAAGCGCTGGAATACGGGGCAGTGGACATCATACTGAAGCCGCGCCTGGGAGTCAGGCAGTTCCTGGAGGAGTCGAGGATAAGGATCTGCGACGCGGTAAAGGCGGCGGGGCGCGCAAGGGTGAAGGCCCTCTCTAAGACGAGGCCTGCCGTGCCCAAGCTCACCGCGGATGTGGTGATGCCGTCCCCGGCCCTCTCTTCGGCTATGGACCAGACCACGGAGAGGATAGTGGTAATCGGGGCCTCCACTGGAGGGACCGAGGCGCTCCGGGTCTACCTGGAGGCGCTGCCTCCGGACGCGGCCGGGACGGTCATAGTGCAGCACATGCCGGAGAAGTTCACGGCCGCTTTCGCCAAGCGCCTGAACGAGATATGCAGCGTGGAGGTGAAAGAGGCCGAGGACGGGGACACTGTCATCCGCGGCCGCGCCATAATAGCCCCAGGCAACAGGCACATGCTCATCAAAAGGAGCGGCGCAAGGTATTACGTACAGGTCAAGGACGGCCCGCTCGTATGCCGCCACCGCCCTTCGGTAGACGTCCTTTTCCGCTCCGCCGCGCGCTACGCTGGGAAGAACGCCATAGGAGTTATCATGACGGGCATGGGAGACGACGGGGCGAGGGGGATGCTGGAAATGCGCCAGGCCGGCGCGCATACAATCGCCCAGGACTGCGATAGCTGCGTGGTCTTCGGGATGCCGAAAGAGGCCATAAAAAACGGCGGCGTGGAGAGGGTCCTTCCGCTTGATGCGATACCTCAGGCGGTATTGGGCCTTTCGAGATGAAGAATATATTCCATATAGACGGCTTTAAATTCCTGGCCGCCCCGGTCGTGTCCGCTTTTTCTACGCCCCTTCTCTTCATGACGGGCTTACCGGCGGCGGCATACCTTGTTTTCTTGTTTGTCTCATCCTCGCTGGCCGCGATAGTCATTCATAAGAGGCATGGCAATCAGTTGGACGAAGCGGCCAAGGGAGCTTACGAGCCGCCGCTGCCGGAGCCTGCCCGTATCTTGAGCAGGCTGAGCGATGCCGGCCGCAGCATACCCGTGCTGAACGGACAGCTTAAAAGCGTGGTGGATATGACGGACGAGGCGGCGATGACCCTGTTCGGCAAGTTCCGCGACATAGCCGAAAGGGCGGGCCAGCAGTCGGATTTGGCCGCCAAGGCCGCCACCGGGACCGGAGCCATCGGGGGCGGACAGGAAAAAAGGGACATAAATGCGCTTCTCGCCTCCACCAGGACCCTGGTATCGGATGTCACGAGGCGCATGCGGGAGGCGCTGGACTTCTCTCGCGGGATACTCGATAAGACCGCCAGGCTCTCGGGTTACGCCTCGACCGTAAGCGGGATACTGGAGGACATCGAGTTTATCTCTACGCAGACTAGCCTCTTGTCGCTGAACGCGACGATAGAGGCCGCACGGGCGGGTGACCAGGGCCGCGGTTTCGCCGTAGTGGCGGAAGAGGTGAAGAAACTGGCGGACAGGTCTAATGAATCCAGCACGAACAGCCGCAGGATAATAAGGGCGATACTCGAGAGCATCGCGGACGTGAAAAAAAGCCTGGAAGGCTTTACCGGCATAATGGGCAGCAGCACCGACCGCTCCGAGCATGACGCGGACGAGCTCTTCGAGAGCTTCGTCAGTGCTAACGCCATGTTAGAGGAGACGGTCCGCACGCTCAGTGTGCAAAGCAGGGGGCTCTCCAAGGACATCGAACGGATATTCACTTCGCTTCAGTTCCAGGACATCACCCGTCAGCGGGTCGAGCACGTCCAGAACGCGCTTGACGGGATATGCGGGAACCTCCGGGAGATGGAAGAGGAATTGGGGATCTACTTCAACGCCTTTGAAAAATCCGGCGACGGGGATGAGTGGGCATCCCAACTCGAATCGACCTATACAATGGAAGGCGAGCGCGAAATCCTGAACCGGTTTGTGCCGGAAGTTCCGGCGGCGGGAGCCGGCAAGGCTCTCTTCGGCGCCGGGGAAAACGTTACTCTCTTTTAACGGGGACCTAATGGCTAAGACGATTATAACAGTCGACGACTCCAGGTCAATAAGACAGCTTGTAAGCTTCACCTTATCTTCGGCGGGCTTCAGCGTGCTGGAAGCGGAGAACGGAAAGGACGCATACGACAAGCTGGCAGGGGCCGCGGTGGACCTGGTCATAACCGACCTCAACATGCCGGTCATGGATGGGCTTCAGCTCATCCGAGAGCTGAGGGGACTTAAACAGTACAGGTTCACGCCCATACTGATGCTGACGACGGAGTCGCAGGAATCAAGGAAAACCGATGGGAAGAACGCGGGGGCGACAGGCTGGATCGTCAAGCCCTTCACCCCGGAACAGCTTCTGACTACGGTATCGAAGGTCTTACGATAAAGCATCGGATGGCGAGGCCAAGGTACATGGAAATGAGCATAGAGTCTAAAATATCGGCTGCCGAGGAGAGGCTCCTGGAAGAGAAGAACAAGATGGAGGCCATCCTCGAGAACATAGGGGATGTGGTGTCTATGCAAAGCCCCGACATGAAGATTGTATACCAGAACAGGTCACATGTGGAGATGATGGGCGACCACCTGGGCGACTACTGCTACAAGGCCTTCGCGTGCCTGGATACCCCGTGCGCCGACTGCCCGATGATGCTTACGATAAAAGACCACAGGGCGCATAAACTGGAGAAGGTCTTCCAGACAAGGAAGGGAGAAGTGCTGCTGGAGATAAACTCTTCGCCCCTCAATGACCTTCACGGCAGCCTGATAGCGGTCATCCATGTGTCCCGCGACATTACCGAGCGCATTAACGCGGAGGCGGAGAAGACCAGGCTGATGTCCGAACTCAGGCGCTCCAACGTGGAGTTGCAGGAGTTCGCTTACATAGCCTCGCACGACCTCCAGGCGCCCGTCAGGAGGATAGTATCCTTCTGCCAGCTGCTCGAGAACTCCATTCGCGGCAGGCTCACAGGCGACGACCTCGAAAACTTCAACTTCATCATGAACAGCGCGGACCATATGCAGCACCTCATAAACGACCTGCTGGCCTATTCCCGGGTATCCACCAACGCCAGGGAATTCGAGCCGGTCGACATCGAAGACGTAGTTAGGGACGTCCTGCGGATAAGCCTGGGCGGGAGGTTAGAGGAGACCGGCGGAAAGGTATTGGTGGAGGGGCAGTTCCTGAAGGTGCTCGCGGACCACCGGCAGCTCCTCCAGCTCTTTCAAAACGTCATAGACAACGGCCTGAAGTACCACAGGGAGGGTGTTTCGCCGGTCATCAGGATAAAGTCCGACGCCGCGGAATCCGGCATGGCCCGAATTGCCATAGAAGACAACGGTATCGGTATAGACCCCGTCTATTACCCCAAGCTCTTCAAGATGTTCCAGAGACTACCGCAGACGTCGGGCTTGGAGGGGTCCGGGATCGGCCTGGCCATCTGCAAACGCATAGTCGCCCGCCACGGCGGGGATATTGGAATCAACCCGAACGAAGGAAACGGCTGCACTTTCTGGTTCACCCTCCCCGTCTTTGCGGAACAGGGGGCAGAGGTGGAGAGCCAGGCCGCAGCAGCCTGACCGAGGAGGAAGCCCATGGAGAATGTAACGGCCCATTACGGCCCCGACCCCGTGAGAATACTGGTGGTCGACGACGACCCGGCCGACAGGAAACTCATAAAGACCGCGTTCCGGATGAAGATACCGTCGTGCGAGGTAAATTCCGTGAAATGCGGCGAGGAAGGACTCGAATATATCGGGATGAAGACGCGCAGGACGTCGGACGTCTCGTGGCCCGACCTGATATTGCTCGACCTTAACATGCCCGGGATCGACGGTTTCGAATTCCTTAAGAGGATGAAAAACGACGAGCGGTTCTCGGAGATACCGATAATAGTGATGACGAGTTCCTGCGAGGAGAAAGACGTGAGGCAGAGCTACAGGCTCCGGTCAAACGCATATATAACCAAGCCTTCCGGCCTCGAGGGATATTACGAGATAGTCGAAAAGATCGAGGACTTCTGGTTCTCGGCATGCAAACTACCGAACAAATGCATCTAAAAGAAGAAAACATACGGCTTCTGATATGCGATGACTCGCCGGCGGACAGGAGCCTCGTCAAACAGCTCCTGAAGATGGTCAGGTCCTCCCAGTACGATATCTCGGAGGCGGACAGCGGGTACGCCATGATGGACATCCTGAAAAGGGAGACGTTCAGCGTCATACTCCTCGACATAAGCATGCCCGGCAAATCCGGTCTTGAGTGGCTGCGGGAGCTCAAGAACGCAGACTCGCCGCCCGTTATAATGGCGACAGGCCAGGGAGACGAGATGATAGCGGTCGAGGCCATGAAAAACGGCGCTTACGACTATCTGCCCAAGCAGCAGTTCTCCGCCAGTTCGCTTTCCAGGACCATCCTGAACGCAATAGAGAGATGGCAGCTCGAAAAACAGGTGGAGAAATACAGGGTTGAGCTGGAGCATCTCGCCAATATCGATGACCTGACGGGCGTGATGAACAGGAGGAGCATCCTGCGCGCGGCCAGAGAAAAGGTTGCCGAGGCCGCGGGGGAAGGAAAAAACCTCGGCCTGATAATGTTCGACATAGACTATTTCAAGAAACTGAACGACGCTTATGGGCACGACGCCGGGGACAGGGCCCTTGCGGAGGTGGCAAGGCGGCTTAGCGGCTCCCTGGGAAGCGGGATAGATTTCGGGCGCTATGGGGGCGAGGAGTTTCTGGCGATGGGCTATTACGACAATTGGGAAGATGCGGGCGCGGCTGCTGAAGCCAGCAGGGCCGCCGTGGCCTCCATGGCGATCCCCGTAAAAGAAGGCTCCAGTGTTTCCGTAACCGTGAGCATTGGGCTTGCCATGCTGTCGGATGGGGCAAAGGACAGCGAGGAGCTTATAAAACAAGCGGATATTGCCCTATACAAGGCCAAGGCATGCGGCCGCAACAATGTCGCGGCCTTCAAAGGGGAGATGGTTGCCGCATGAAAAACCCGAGAGAATTGCCGCAGGCCACACCTGGCGCATCCTGCGAACCTTGCGGCCTGAGCGCGGCCCCTTACATGGTCCGGTGGAAAATCACCTTCTGCAGGAACTGCTGGAACCGCCTCAGCCCCGATATAAAGAGGTACGGCATGATATGGTAACGCGGGTGATGTAAAACAATGACTTAAGATTCCCCAGGCTCAGGGTGCGGAGCTTCCCTTCTCGCCGCCCTTGCCATTTGCGGTCCGGCTCCCGGTGAGCCTGGGGATGTCCCATTAATATTACAGGTTATTCCAAGCGCGGCCTGGGGAATCCGCCCCGCCTGTTTTTACATATTCGGAATATTTCTTTTAATTGTAACTAAAAGCTCCCGCAGCCCGTCTACTTCTTGAGTGACGCCATGGTTTCCTGAAAGACCCTCTTCAGTTAAATTTCCGCGCCACAACTCCATAATATATTTGATATATCGTTTTCAGTTGTATATAATTAAATTTCTGCGATTTCCGGGGACCACAGGTACTGAGACTTGGAGGAGATGATGTTACTAGTAACAAGTATATTTGAGGGACTTGAACCAGGGACGGTGAAGTCATGACGGATATGTCAATCCAGGAACCCGGACAGGCCGGAGCGCCGGCGGATCGTCCAGCCAGGCGCAGGCGCCTTTGGATAATACCTGCGGCCCTCTTGATAGCCGCCGCCATATACATACTCTTCATCAAAGGGCCTTCGGCGCCCCCGCCGAAGGCCGCCGCGCCTCCTGTGCCGGTCACGGTGCTGCCCGCGAAAAAAGGCGATATGCCTGTTTATATCAACGGCCTGGGCTCGGTCACCCCGCTTAATACAGTCACCGTGAGGACACTGGTAGACGGGCAGCTGATGGCGGTCTTTTTCCGGGAAGGTCAGATCGTCAGCCGAGGGAACCTGTTGGCCACTATCGACCCGCGGCCGTTTCAGGTGCAGCTGACCCAGGCCGAGGGGCAACTGGCCCGCGACCAGGAACTTTTAAACAACGCCCGTGTTGACCTGAAACGCTACCAGGTGTTATGGGCGCAGAACTCGATACCTAAGCAGCAGCTTGATACCCAGGAGGCCCTGGTACGCGAGGACGAAGGCGTGGTCAAGTACGACCAGGGCCTGATAGACAGCGCCAAGCTGCAACTGGTTTACTGCCGCATCACCACGCCGGTCACCGGGCGGGTTGGGCTGCGTCTCGTGGACCCGGGCAACATCGTGCACACAACCGATGCGAACGGTCTGATTGTTATCACGCAGCTCCAGCCCATAACGGTTATTTTCCCAATCCCCGAGGACAGCCTCCCGCAGGTGATGGGCAGGTTCCAGCACGGAGCACGGCTAGCCGTGGATGCCTACGACCGGGAACAGGTGCAAAAACTAGCCACGGGCTATCTGCTGACAATGGACAACCAGATAGACCCCAATACCGGGACGGTAAGGCTCAAGGCAATATTCACCAACAAGGCCAACGAGCTTTTCCCCAACCAGTTCGTCAATGCCCGCCTGCTCGTGGATGTCAGGCGCGGGGTTATGCTTGTCCCCGCGGCCGCCATACAGCGCGGCCCCCAGGGTACGTTCGTGTATGTGGTGAAGCCCGACCAAACCGCGGAGGTGCGTCAGGTGGCCATCGCCGAGAGCGAGGGCGGTGAAACAGCCGTAACGACGGGCTTGTCGGCCGGCGACCTCGTAGTCGTGGAGGGCGCCGACAGGCTGCGGGAAGGCAGCAAGGTCGCACTGAAGGGCGCCGGCAGTCAGCGAGGCGGCAACGCGAAAGCCGGCGGCGGCAGGCGAAGGCAAGCCAAATGAATTTTTCACGGCTTTTCATCACCCGGCCGGTAGCGACCACGCTGCTGATGGCCGCCATTCTCCTTGCGGGCCTGGTGGCATACCGGCAGCTTCCCGTCGCGGCCCTGCCTCAGGTGGACTATCCTACCATACAGGTCCGCACCTTTTATCCGGGCGCGAGCCCTGAAGTCATGGCTTCGTCCGTGACCGCACCGCTTGAGCGGCAGTTCGGCCAGATGCCCGGGCTTACCCAGATGACCTCGTCAAGCGGGAGCGACAGCTCCATCATCAATCTGCAGTTCAGCCTTGACCTTGGCCTGGACGTCGCGGAGCAGGAAGTGCAGGCGGCCATAAACGCATCCTTCACGTTCCTGCCGAAGGACCTGCCTAACCCGCCCGTATACAGCAAGGTAAACCCCGCCGACGCGCCCATACTCACGCTGGCCATGACCTCAAAGACCCTGCCTCTGACAAAGGTGGAAGACCTGGCCGATACACGGTTCGCGCAGAAGATATCCCAGCTCCCGGGCGTGGGGCTCGTCAGCATAAGCGGCGGTCAAAGACCGGCCGTGAGGGTGCAGGCCAACCCTACGGCCCTGGCTTCCTACGGCATGACACTGGAAGACGTGCGCACGGCGATTGCGGCGGCAAATGTCGACCAGGCCAAGGGCAGCTTCGACGGGCCTCGCCAGTCCTATATCATCGGGGCGAACGACCAGTTGCTCTCCAGCAAGGACTACAAGTCGCTCGTGGTGGCATATAAAAACTTCTCGACGACGACTTCGAAAACCGGGGCGCCGGTGCTTTTATCGGACGTGGCCGACGTGCTGGACTCGGCGGAGAACGTGCAGCAGGCCGCATGGATGAATAACGCACCGGCGGTAATAGTGAACATACAGCGCCAGCCCGGCGCCAACGTCATCGAGGTCGTGGACCGGATAAAGAGGCTGCTGCCGCGGCT
>JBEKYB010000030.1:0-10360 GCA_049511435.1 Nitrospirota bacterium
TCGAGGAGACCGGCCATTCGCTTCCCGCGGCAGAGCACTTCGAGAAAGCGGGAGACATTAAAAAGGCCGCCATATTCTACGACCGGACTTACGTCGAGTCCACGTCGTCGAAGGAGATGAGCGTCGACCACATCGCCAGGTTCAGGGAATATTCCATGAAGGCGGGGCGGTTCTACCACGAGACGGGCGATTACGAGAAGGCGGCGGACGCCTTCTCCCGCGTGAAGGCGTTTAACGAGGCCGCGACTTCCGCACTGGCCGCAGGCGATAAGATGAAGGCGGCCGAGTTCTACGAAACCGGAAGGGAGTACGAGAAGGCTGCGGAGATATTCCGGGAGCGCGGGAACGTCAGGAGGGCGGAACAGCTCATGGCCGAGAAGTATATCGCCGAGAACGATTTCGTAAGCGCGGGCAAGGCGTATGTAAACGCAGGCGAGTTCGCAGGCGCGGCGGAATACTTTGAAAGGGCCGGAGACTATATAGCCGCGGGAGAGGCATATCTCAAGGAGAACGATTATTCCTCGGCCGGCGTAATGTTGATGAAGGGCGGCCAGGAACTTCGCGCGGCGGAGGCCTACGAGAAAAACGGCGACATCCGGCAGGCCGCCGATATATACGAGAAACTTGGCGACACCGATAAGGCGGCCGCCCTCATCGAGGAGTTCGGAGACTATTTCGACGCATCGGAGATGTACCGGAAAGCGGGCCAGACGGCGAAGGCCCTGGCCGCACTCCAGAAGGTAAGCCCTTCGGACCCGCAGTACGGCATGGCCGTATTTAAGATGGCGGAGTTCTTCAAATCCCAAGGCAAGCTGGACCTGGCGGCCGAGAAATTCAAGCAGGCTATCGGCACAGCGGAAGCGGATTTCGGCAACCTGGAGATGTACTACGGGCTGGCAACAGTATATGAATCGCTTGGGAGATACTCCGAGGCGGCCGGCCTTTTTAAGAATATCCAACTCGTGGACTATACGTTCAAGGACTCGGGCGACCGCCTGAAGGCATGCGAGGAAAAGGCATCCCAGACCCCGGCGCGCACGGACTCCGCGTCTTCGTCCGGCCAGGTCTCCGGAGGGACGGAAACCAGGACGAAAGAGGCGTCGAAACGCTATGCGATAATGGGCGAGATAGGCCGCGGCGGCATGGGAATCGTCTATAAGGCTAAAGATAATAACCTCAACAGGATAATAGCCCTGAAACTCCTGCCGAAGAGCATCAGCGAAAATCCCAAGGCAGTCATGCGTTTCAGCGCCGAGGCGCGCTCCGCCGCCCAGCTGAACCATACCAACATCGTTACGCTGTACGATTTCCAGCAGGCCGGCGGTCGGAGCTTCATCACGATGGAGTACGTCGAGGGCGCAACGCTCAAGAAGCTGATGGGCATGGTGGACAAGCTGGCGATATCGAAGGCCCTCAAGATAGTCTACCAGTGCTGCCAGGGCCTCGAGTACGCGCACAGGAAGGGCATAGTGCACAGGGACATCAAGCCCAGCAACATCATGATCAGCAAGCAGAACGTCGTCAAGATAATGGACTTCGGCCTTGCGAAGATGGCGGGCGACAATACCTTAAGCGAGGCGGGCACCATAAGCGGCACGCTCCTTTATATGTCTCCCGAACAGCTCGTGGGCGGGAAGCTCGACAAAAAAACGGACATCTACTCATTAGGCCTTGTGCTCTACGAGCTCATCGCAGGCGGTCACCCGTTCGCCAAGGGCGACGCAGCATACCACCATACGCATACAGTACCGGAACCGCCGAGCGCATTGCGGCCGGAGATACCTGAAAACCTTGACAGGATCACCCTGAAATGCCTCGAGAAAGACCCGGCGAAGAGGTTCGAGAGCGCACTGCAGTTAGCCCTGGCACTCAGGGAGGTACCTCTCGGGTAGACGTCTGTCCCGAGCAGCTCCTCGTGCCCGCGGCGGCGCTTGCCGCCGGGATAGCTGCGGGACGGCTGTTCATTTTCTTTCCCTTTTCAATTATTGCCGCATCGTCCCTCCTTCTTTTGGCAGTACTCTTCCTCAAGGGCTTTCTCGCCCGCCGAAAATCAGCCGCCGTCATATTCTTTGCGGCTGGTTTTGGGATATTCTTCCTGTATGGACCGGGCACGCCCTCGTACCTCAAGCCCCTTATAGGCAGCGGCCCGGTCAAAATCACGGGTGAGGTCGCGAAGCCGCCCCGCGAAAAAAGCGGCAATACCCTCATACTCCTCAAGCCTTATGTTCCAGGTTCCGGGCTCCTGTCTCTTCCGAAAAAAAACGAGGTCATACGGATAAATATGCAAGGTACCGGCCTGGGCTTCTCTTACGGGGACGTGCTCACCGGGACCATGACGCTATACGCTCCCGTTGGTTACAATAACCCGGGCACGTTCGACTGGGGAGAATATGCCGAATCGAGCGGGGAGGCCGCGTCAACCCATTTGCGGCCGGGGGAGCTGACGCGGATAGGCGAGAGGGCGTCCACTCCGCTTAAATGGATATACTCGCTGAGGCAGAGGCTGATAATATGCGCCGGACGCTCCTTACCCCCCGAGCGGGCGGCCATCTGGAATGCAATGGTGCTGGGCGACCAGAGCGCGGTTACGGACGAAATGCGAGACGACTTCCAGGCCTCCGGCACCAGCCATATACTCGCGGTCTCGGGCTCGCATGTGGCGCTCCTTGCCGCCCTGGTATATTTCCTGGCGAACTGGTCTTTCTTCCTGATGCCGCACCGCCTTGCCCTCCGGGTGAGCATGAAGTTCGACCCGCGGAAGCTGGCGGCCCTGACCGCGATACCCGTGTCGATACTGTACTGTATCTTGGCGGGCTCGTCGCCCGCCACGGTACGCTCGGTGATAATGATTACGGTATTTTTGACCGGGAGGCTGATAGAGCGCGAGACAAACCTCCTGAACGTCCTGTCCGCGGCTGCGCTCATAGTGCTGGCGCTTGACCCTTCCGCGCTCTTCGACATATCATTCCAGCTTTCATACGGGGCCGTACTCATTGCGGCGGTAGTTATCCGCGCGTTCGGCGACGCCGATATTAAAGGACTCGGCCCGCTGTCCGGAAGGGTGCGTAGGAACATCTACATGGCCGTCGCCATTTCCGTAGCGGTGGTGTTCGGCATAGCGCCTATCGTGGCCATGCGGTTCAACTCATTCTCGTGGGTGTCAACCCCTTCGAATATCTTGCTGGTGCCTATCGCCGGGTACGGCGCGGTGCCCCTTGGACTTATATCCTGTCTCATCTACGCCGTACATCCGGCTTCCGCGCTGCCGATGGCATCCCTTAATTCGGCGGCAATAGGCCTTTTCTACGGGCTCGTAAAGTTCTTCGCCTCCGCCCCAGGCTCAAACCTCCACCCGGCCGCCCCGGGGCCATTGACGGCCGTGCTATTCTACGCGCTACTTGCGTCGGTGATGCTCTGGCGCGCCGACGGCAAGAGGAAGGGCGCTGCGGCGGTCGCATGCGTAATGGCGTTTACGGCGATTTCCGCGGTCCCGTATCGAAACCATCAGGAGATGCGGGTAACATTCCTGGACGTGGGCCACGGCGACGCATCTCTTGTCGAGTTCCCGGACGGGAAGACGATGCTGATTGACGGCGGCGGCAACATCCAGGGCACGGGAGCGGACCCCGGCCGCTCCGTGGTTGCGCCTTTCCTGTGGAACCGGGGCATTCGAAGTCTCGACTATATTGTCCTGTCCCATCCGCACCCGGACCATATGGACGGGTTGTGCTACGTCATGAAGTATTTCAAGGTCGGGGAAATCTGGGAAGGCGGCCTGGTATCATCGACAAGGAATTACGCCCGGTTCCGCAGGATTATCGAGGAGAAAAACATCCAGCGCCGGGTATTTACCCAAACGTGCGAAATCGCTATAGGAGGCGCGGCCGTACAGGTGCTCAATACCGCCTCCACACCAATATACGACGCGGGGTATCCGCTTTATCGCCGCGAAAACAACAGGTCTTTGGTACTGAGGATAAAATACGGCGAGAAGTCGTTCCTTTTCACCGGGGATATCCAGGAAGAGGCGGAGGAGTCGATGCTTAAGGCGAAAGAGCCCCTGCCGCTAAGTGCGGACGTGCTGAAGGTCCCGCATCACGGAGGCCCTACCTCCAATGACGTGACGTTCATTCGGGCCGTAAACCCGAAGGTTGCCGTTATCTCCACGGGCCATGCCAAGAGCGACACACCGTTCCTGCCGGACACTGTGGAGAAGCTAAAGTTAACAGGCACGCAGGTTTATATTACCAATAAGGTCGGGGCTGTAACCATCTATTCCGACGGAAAAAACCTAAGTGTCCTGTCGGCTTCGGAACTCTCACTAAGGGAGGCCCGTTCCTGGCGGGACGAACTCTATAATATGGGAAAGCTCATATGGCCTCAGCCGAAAATCCTGACAAGGTCCCCGACCTCGGCCGCGAAATAGTCCGGCCCCGCCTCCATCAACCTTTCCTTTCCGCCGTAGCCGTACCCGACGGCGCACGACCTGATCCCCGCGGCCTTCGAAGCAAGTATGTCGTTTATACCGTCGCCCACCATTACGGCGTCGCTTGGCGATACCCCGGAGCCATGCAGGGCCAGCAGGACTATCTGCGGGTCCGGCTTTACGGAAAGACCTTGCGTCCACCCCTGCACGTTAATGAAATAACGGCTCATCCCGAGGCCGTCGAGTATCAGCCGGGCGTGTTCCAGGGGCTTGTTGGTCGCTACCGCCTTCTTTGACGTCAGTGTCTCCAAAGTCTCCGTCATGCCGGGGTATGCTCTGGTGGAATCGAGCACGTGCTCCTTGTAGACCCTCCAGAAGAGTTCCACGCCCCGAGGTACGGCCTCCTTGGCTTCCTCCGGAAGTGAGTTATATATCAGATTATGTACGCCGCCGCCGATATAGCCGTAAATTTCCCTGTGCTCCCTGAAAGGAAACGACATCGCCTTAAGGGTCAGGTTAACGGAGACGGCAATATCTTCTCTTGAGTCAACGAGCGTCCCGTCTAAGTCGAATATCAAAAGTCCTTCCAACTTTAGATCCCTCCTGCTTTTGAATGTATTTTCAATGAATAATGAAACCACTAATCTACAAAGTTTATGAAACCATATATCTCATAGGTTTGTCAATAGGTTCCGAATGGCGATACCTATATCAACTCTTTGACATCATCACTGATTTTTGGTATAGTGTGTACTGCACTTCATGAATCTATATCTGACATTTGGCCTTGACAGCCATCGGGAGTCTTGATAAATGAACAAATCGGATATTCGGAAATTGAGGCTGAGCGAGATGATAGACCTCGCCGGAAGGCATGGAATATCCCTTGCGGGGAAGAAGACCAGGGCCCAGGTAATGGAGGCGTTAAGCTCTCTGGAGACCGATGAAGAGACCATCCCGAAGTCCGGAGCCGACACACCTGAAACCAGTCCTCAAAAACCCGGAGAGCAGCCAAGCCGAAAAGAGACCCGTGAGACACAGGTCTCCGTGATGCAACAGGCGGTGGAGGAGAGTAAATACTATACCGGTCAGCCCGAGGCCGGTATAATTCTCCCTTCCGAGCTGCCTTATTATTACGACGAGGACAGGATAGTCCTCCTGATGCGCGACCCATACTGGGCATACTCTTACTGGGAAGTGACCCAGAAGAAGCTCGAAATGGAGCGGGGATATCTGGGCGAGGGCGGCCGGGACGCATATCTCGCGCTCAGGCTATATGACGTGACGGACATAATATTCAACGGGGCCAACGACCACGGCCACTACGATATAGGAATTTACGACCGCATAGGCAACTGGTATATCAACACCGGTATGCCGGGCCGCTCTTTCGTCGTGGACCTCGGGCTCAAGACCCAGGACGGCCGGTTCATCACGCTTGCCCGTTCGAACGTCGCCAAGGCCCCGGCGGACGCCGCCTCCAGCATCACGGACGAGGAATGGGTCATTGGAGACCAGGACTTCGAGAGGATATTCGCCCAGTCGGGCGGTTATTCTTCCAGCATATTCGGGACTTCGTCCGCCGAAGTGCGGCTGGCCGCGGGCCAGCGGGTGCCGTTCGGCGTATCCTCGCCCGGCATGGGCAGCCTCGCCCTGATGTCGCCCATAAAGAAACGGGAGCGGTCGTTCTGGTTCATACTCAATACGGAGCTTATTGTCTACGGCGCGACGGAGCCGGACGCCAGCGTGACCGTGCAGGGCAGGCCGGTGACGCTCAGGCCGGACGGCACGTTTACGCTTCGGTTCGCGCTACCGGACGGCACGCAGGATATCCCGGTTTCCGCAACGTCCGCGGACGGCGTCGAGACCCGCTGGATCACCCCTCAAGTTAAAAGAAAGACAAGCTACAGCTAATGGAAAAGGGTTACCTGTCCATCGTCCTGCACGCGCACCTTCCATTCGTCCGTCACCCCGAGTACGAGGACTTCCTGGAGGAGGACTGGCTGTACGAGGCGATTACGGAGACGTACATACCGCTTATCAACGTCTTCGACGGCTTAGTTCAAGACGGCGTCGATTTCAGGATGACGATGAGCCTCACGCCTACGCTTATCGCCATGCTGACGGACCGCCTCCTGCAAGACAGGTACCTCCGCTATCTGGACAGGCTGATCGAGCTCTCCGAGAAAGAAGTGGAGCGCACCCGCTGGCAGCCCGATTTCGCCCCGCTCGCCAAGATGTACCGCGAACGCCTCAATAATGCCCGCTTCGTATTCCTGAACAAATACGACAAGAACCTGGTGTCTGCCTTCAAGAGGTTCCAGGACTTGGGCAAGCTCGAGATAATAACATGCGCCGCGACCCACGGCTACCTGCCGCTCATGGAGCTGAACCCGCAGGCGGTGCGCGCTCAGATATCGATAGCCGTGAAGAACTACGAGTTGCACATGGGCCGTCCGCCGCGGGGGATATGGCTGCCGGAGTGCGGATATTACCCGGGCCTTGACGACATCCTCAAGCAGTTCGGCATAAAATACTTTTTCACGGACAGCCACGGCATCCTCTATGCCTCGCCCAGGCCGAAATACGGGGTCTTCGCGCCCATATACTGCCCCAGCGGCGTCGCAGCATTCGGCCGCGACATGGAGTCGTCCAAGCAGGTCTGGAGCGCGCAGGAAGGCTATCCCGGAGACCCGCACTACAGGGACTTCTACCGGGACGTGGGCTTCGACCTCGACTACGATTACATCAAGCCCTACCTGCACGGCGACGGCATAAGGACTAACGTGGGGATAAAATACTACAGTATCACCGGCCCTACGGAAAACAAGAAGCCGTATGTGAGGGAGGCGGCTCTCGGGAAGGCTGCGGAGCATGCGGGGAACTTCATGTTCAACCGCGAGAAGCAGGTGGAATACCTTGAATCGCTGATGGGCAGGAAGCCGATGATAGTGTCTCCATACGACGCGGAGCTGTTCGGCCACTGGTGGTATGAAGGCCCCGAGTGGCTGGATTTCCTGTTCAGGAAGATATACTATGACCAGAAGGACGTAAAGACGATAACGCCGTCGGAATACCTGGAGATGAACCCGGTGAACCAGAAGGCGACGCCTTCCCTTTCTTCGTGGGGTTACAAGGGATATTCCGAAGTCTGGCTCGAGGGCTCGAACGACTGGATTTACCGTCACCTGCACAAGGCGGCGCAGCGAATGGTCGAGATGGCCCGGAACACTAACGGCGCGGACTCCATGACCGTCAGGGCGCTGAATCAGGCCGCGCGCGAGCTCCTCTTAGCCCAAAGTTCGGACTGGGCCTTCATCATGAAGACCGGCACGATGGTCCAGTACGCCGTTAAGCGGACGAAGGACCACGTGAACGCCTTCAACGTGCTCTACGATATGATAAACGCCAACAAGATAGACAGGAAGTTCCTGGAGGACCTGGAATACAAGGACAATATATTCCCGGAGCTGGACTACAGGGTCTACACCTAAAAAATACCGCTACGTTACTATATCCAGTTTTATATGCAGTTCTTTAAGCTGCGCCTTGTCCACCTCTGAAGGCGCGTCCGTCATGAGGCAGGTAGCCTTCTGGGTCTTCGGAAAGGCTATAACGTCCCTTATCGAGTCCGCGCCGGTCAATATCATCGTCAGCCTGTCAAGCCCGAACGCAATCCCGCCGTGAGGGGGCGCGCCGAACTCCAGCGCTTCCAGGAGGAACCCGAACCGCTCCCGGGCTGTCTCCTCGCCAATCCCTAAAGCCCTTAACATTTTAAACTGCAACTCAGAATTATGGATGCGGATACTACCGCCGCCTATTTCGTTGCCATTCAATATTATATCGTAGGCCCGTGCGTGCATTGTGCCCATTGCATCTGATGCTTTAATTATTTCGCCTACTGTACCATGATCCATTGAAGAAAGGTTGTACCAATTTTCTAATAATTGTAAATCCTCCTCACGCGGCGACGTGAACGGGTGGTGCATGGCCTCCCAGCGCTTCTCATCCTCGTTGTACTCGAACTGAGGGAAGTCCGTAACCCACAGGAAATTGAATTTAGTATCGTCGATAAGCCCGAGCCTTTTACCGAGATCGAGCCTGAGCCGCCCGAGCGTATCGTTAACCACCTTCGCCGAGTCCGCGACGAATACGAGCAGGTCTCCCGGCTGTGCGTCGAGTACTCTCGATATCTCCGAGAGTGTATCCTCTCCGAAGAACTTCTTTATCGGCGACTCAATCCCCGCTCCGGTCACCTTCATCCACGCAAGTCCCTTCGCCCCGTACCCCTTTGCCTGTTCCGTCAGGTCGTCAAGCTCCTTCCTGGAGAGGCCGGAAAGACCCTTCGCGTTCATGCCCTTGACCATGCCGCCGGAGCTTATCGCGCCCTTGAACACCTGGAACTCGGAAGCCTTCACTATTTCCGAGATGTCCTTGAGCTCGAGCCCGAACCGGGTGTCCGGCTTGTCCACGCCGTAGCGGGACATAGCATCATTGTAGCTCATCCGCGGGAACGGGACCGGCAGGTCTATGCCTTTTATTTCCTTGAAGACCGCCGCCATCATGCGCTCGACGACCGAGTACACGTCCTCCTCGTCTATGAAGGACATCTCCATGTCTATCTGCGTAAACTCCGGCTGGCGGTCGGCGCGGAGGTCCTCGTCCCGGAAGCATTTTACTATCTGGTAATATTTTTCGAAGCCCGCGACCATCAGGATCTGCTTGAAGAGCTGCGGCGACTGCGGCAGGGCATAGAACTTGCCTACGTTCACGCGGGAAGGCACGAGGTAGTCGCGCGCGCCCTCGGGCGTGCTCTTGGTAAGCATCGGGGTCTCCACTTCCACGAAACCGTCTTTGTCAAGAAACGCCCGGACCAGGGCCGCAATCTTGTGCCTTGTGAAGAGCACCTGCTGGAGCGAATGCCTGCGGAGGTCCAGGTAGCGGTACTTGAGGCGTAAAAACTCAGCCGCGTCCGTATCGTCTTCGAGCGGGAACGGCGGCGTCTTCGAGGTGTTCAGTATCTCAAGCCCGTTTATGTATACCTCGACCTCGCCGGTGGGCAGGTTCCGGTTCACGGTGCCTTCCGGCCTCGGGGAAACCTTTCCCCTCACGGCAAGGACGTATTCCGACCTGACCGATTCCGCAAGGCGGTGCGCCTCGGCGGACGAGTCCACGCTGAAGGCTATCTGGGCAATGCCCGTCCTGTCTCTGAGGTCGATGAAAATCAGGCCGCCGTGGTCGCGCCTCGTCTGCACCCACCCGGCAAGGACGACCTCCCTGCCGAGAACCGGCTCCTTTCGAGCCTTCCAGTCGGCCCGTTATGGGATAGCCGTATTTGGAGCCAACGGGAACATTTCCAGCCGCCAGTCTCGATGATGGAACTATGCCTCTGGCGAAAATCTCCACCGTGCCATCCGACTGGACTTTCCTATTCAGCGAGTACCACCCCGGCTTACCCTTCTCGCCTTTCTCGCCGCTAAAAACTCCATCTTTGAATCAGCATCAACCAAAAGGGTAAAACTCCCGGCTCCCTCCGCCGCCGTGCAGGACACCACGGTCGTCCACTTGCCGTCGAAAGGGCCCGCGCTTTGCGCGAGCGCATCTCCACTTGTCGCGACGGCAGCCAGTACAGTTACGGTCCAGATCAATGCACGCATGTTGCCACCTGTCCCTTGATGCTCAACATGTGACAATAACCGATCGCGTCGTGACGATCTATGTGTCGCTCATGGCCCAACGCGTCGGTTGCCGCGATGCAGCGATTTGGTCGCGATCGGAGCAATAGCGGACGTGGCCGGCGCTCAAGGACCAAATGCAGTTCGATACAAGACGGCGCGAATCGATCATGCTGCTCAGCTGTGAAGGGGCAGCGCAAGCATTGACAGTCCAATAACAATGAGGCTTTGTGGCTTTGCGCAAAGGTGGCGCGGCACT
>JBEKYB010000031.1:0-10196 GCA_049511435.1 Nitrospirota bacterium
GGCGGTCGAGGCCATCCGCGTCAACGCCCA
Organism: Nitrospirota bacterium; assembly: GCA_049511435.1. Taxonomy (GTDB): domain Bacteria; phylum Nitrospirota; class JACRHJ01; order JACRHJ01; family JACRHJ01; genus JBEKYB01. Next base: position 31 of record JBEKYB010000031.1, read on the forward strand.
GAGGATGATGCGGCTCGTCCGGGACTTCCTATCCGCCGGCAAGATAAAGGAAAAACTCCTGAGGATAGAGCCCAGGCCGCTCCGGCTCGACTCCCTGACCCTCGAATGCGTCAAAAACATGGAACCCCAGATAAAAGACAAGGGCCTCAAGACAACGACCGATTTCGAGCCCGACCTCCCGCTGCCGATGGTGGACCGTGAGCACATGGAGCGGGTTATCTGCAACCTGATAGCTAACGCCATCAAGTTCACCCCTTACGGCGGCATGATATCATTCAGGACGTACAGGTCCGGCGAGAACACAATCGGCCTCGATATCGCCGACACCGGTATAGGAATATCGGAGGAAGACCTGCCCATGCTATTCGATAAGTATTATCAGGGCAAGACCTCGAACGAGGCCCGCGGCTCAGGCCTGGGCCTCTATATCGCTAAAAGCATAGTGGAAGCCCATAACGGCAGGATAAGCGTTGAAAGCACAAGCGGCCAGGGCACGAGGTTCACCATAAGCCTCCCAAGCCTTCCTAAATAGTCCCTTGACAGTATTGCCATCAGGGTCTATCCTTAGTAAGTACCAAAAGATAACTCCAAAACTGAAAAGAAGGTCAGATGAAAAGGGAAATTTGTTTCATAGAGGCCCGGTCTCCGGGTCTGCATGTATTCTCCGACTATCCGATACCGAGACTTGGGACGGTCCTGCTTTCCACCATACTAAAAGGGCTGGGGTATCGGACCAAGGCCTTTATCGAAGACATAGCAAAGCCTGACTGGAAGGAAATAGAGACCTACGACATCGTGGGCATCTCCACTATCACGTCCACGGCGAAGCGGGCCTATAAGCTGGCGGACGATCTCCGCGCCAAAGGGAAGACCGTCATAATGGGAGGACCGCACCCTACCTTCCTGCCGGACGAGGCGCTCGAACATTCGGATTACGTCGTCCGGGGCGAGGGCGAGGAGACGCTGGTCGAGCTCTTGGACGCGATCGCATCGGGGAGTTCCCTGGAGGACATAAGGGGACTTTCATTCCGGACGGCTTCGGGAACTATTCATAGCCCCAAAAGGGAGCTGATAGCCGACCTTGACCGCCACCCAGCCCCCGACTTCTCGCTGGTGCATGGATGGACAGGTAAGACCATAATGCCCATGGCGACGTCCCGGGGCTGCCCTTTCGACTGCAGGTTCTGCTCCGTTATACATATGTTCGGGAGGAAGTACCGGTTCAAGAGTATTGAACGGATACTAGAGGAGCTCAGGGAAGCCGAGACCTTCACCGGCTTCGTCTTCTTCATCGACGACAACTTCACCGCCGACAAAAAGCGCACGAAAGAGCTGCTCCAGAGGATGATATCCGGCGGCATAAGGCTTAAGTGGAGCGCGCAGGTCAGAAGCGACGCGGCGAAGGACAGGGAACTTCTCAGGCTTATGAAGAAAGCGGGCTGCACCAACGTCTTCGTCGGCTTTGAGTCCATAAACCCGAACACCCTGAAGCTCTTCAACAAGAAGCAGGGGATAGAGGATATAGTGGAGGCGGTTAAAGCCTTCCACGAACACGGCATCAGGATACACGGGATGTTCGTCCTGGGCTCCGACACGGACGACCTGGAGACCATCAGGAATACCGAGCGATTCGCCAGGAAGATGCGGATAGAGTCGGTCCAGCTCATGATACTCACTCCGCTCCCCGGGACGCCTGTCTACGAGGAGATGAAGGCGGAGGGCAGGCTCCTGCACACCGACTGGAGCAAATACGACGCGCACCACACCGTCTACAGGCCGAAGCTCCTCACGCCTTCCGAGCTCCAGAGGGAGACATTCAAGGCCATGACGAAGTTCTATTCATGGAGCAAGATAATAAACCACCTGACCCGGCTCAACCTCTACTGCGGCGTACTTAGCTATTACGGCAGGCGTTCTGTCAGGAGGGCGTCGGAGGAAAGCGAAAGATATTTAAGGGAGCTCGACAAGCTCGTCAAGCTCCCTCTTGATCACGGGATATAGACAGATATGGAAGGACTTACCGGCCGGGTCCGGACTTATGGACCCCGGCCTTGTCTCCGGCGGTCTTCGTGGTATCGGGTTTCGACACGGGCGGTTCGCCGAAACCCGCTTCCTTGAACTTCTTCCTCAGCTCGTCGTTGTCGGATTGCAGCTCCAAAGACCTCTCCCACTGCGCCTTCGCGGCATCGGCCATCTTCCTCTTAAGGTAAATCTCGCCTAAGTGCTCCCTCAGCGTGGCGTCGTCCGCTTCCGCATCCACGGCCTTCTGCATGTAGTCCTGCGCCTGGTCGAGCTGGCCCTTCTTGTAATAAATCCAGGCCAGGCTGTCAAGGTAATAGCCGTTGCCGGGTTTCAGCTTCAACGACTTCTCTATAAGCGCCTGCGCCTCGTCCAGGTTTATGCCTTTTTCAGCATAGCTGTACCCGAGATAGTTCAGGGCCTCCGAGTTTTCCGGGTTTGAGTCGATGGCCTTTTTCATATTCTCGACCATCTTGTCCCAGTCCTTCATCTTGTCATAGGCCACGCCGATGTTGAAATATACCTCGTCTTTCGTGGGAGACATATCGAGGGCCTTCATGAAATAGGGGATGGCTTCCTTCGGCTTGTCTTCCTGGGTAAGCGTCGCGCCTATGTAAAGGTACATCTCATAGCTGTCGGGGTTGTCCTTGAGCGCCGCCTTAAGGTATTCGAGGGCGCTTTCCGCCCCGCCCGTCTTCTCCTTTAAGTAGGCGAGGTGGAGTATAGCCTCGACGTCCTTAGGATTTTTTTCGAGGATTTTTTTGTACTTCTCCTCCGCCTTGGCGTATTCGCCCGTATCCTCGTAGATGGCGGCCAGGTAATAAAGAGGCTTCGTGTTCTCCGGCTTCAGACCGAGCACCCACTCGAACTGTTCTATGGCCTTGTCGTATTCCTTCTGCTCCATGTATATGAGGCCCACGCTCGTCAGCGCATCGACATTTTCCGGGTTTGAACTGAGCAGCGACTGGTACTGTTCCAACGCCTCCCCGTAAGACTTGCTGTGGATGTACAGCTGGGCGAGCCTGGCGCGCACTTCCTGGTTGGACGGGTCTTTCTCCAGCACCTTTTTGTACTCGGCTTCGGCCGAGCTTGCGTCGCCTTTCATCTCGTAGACTATCGCGACGCTCGTAAGCGCAGTCTCGAAGTCAGGCCGCAACTCGTACGCCCTCCGGAACTGTGCAATGGACTTGTCCCATTCCTTTATGTCGGCATAGAGCCTGCCCAGGTAAAACGGCGCCATCGCGGAGTCGGGCCTCTTCTTCGCCAGGCCCTCCAGCACCTCGACCGCCTTGCCGAAATTCTTCGAGTTGGCGTAAAGGCTGCTCAGGTAGACGTAGGCGTCTTCCTTGTCCGGGTCCAGCTCAATCGCCCGGACATAGGCCTTGGTCGCCTCGTCGATTTTGTCCGCGGCAGAATAAAACGCGCCAAGGAACATGTAAGCAGGCTGGTACTTGTCGTCGTAGGTTATGGCTTTCTCGGCGTACATCTGGGCCTCGGCGAGCCTCCCCTGCTTCATCAGCACCTTCGACATCGCGATGAGGATCGTAGGGGAGGTCTGGTCGAAATTAAGCGCCGCGGCGTATTCGCTGACCGCCGACTGCATGTCCCCGTCCTTTTCCGCGAGATAGCCTTTCATGTAATGCAGGTAGGCCTGGTCTACGTGGCTGGGCAGCGAGGCCGCCGGCTTTGCGCCTGAGGCGTCTTTCCCGGATGCGCCCGATGTGGCACAGGATGCCGCCGCCAGAAGTACCAGCGACAGCGTAATCAGCTTTATCCATATTGCTTTTTTCATTTTGCTTCTTTTTCTGCTTCCTTCATTGTTTATTTCTTATCGGTCCTGCCCCTTCGACTTTTGCATCAACCGATCCCCTGAAACCGGACTTCCATGCCCGGATACCATCCGTTCCGCCTTTATAAGCTCTTCCGGGGTGTTTACGTTAGTGAACGATATAAGCTCCGGGTCAAAGGCCCGCATCTCGTCCTCGCCCACGTACCGCACGTCAAGCAGCCGGACTATGTCCTGCACGCTCCTTTTGCCGCTGATTAGTGCCTTTTCCATAACGGGAAGCGCCTTTTTGCCGTAGAAACCGAATAGCGGCTCCGTATAGCGCCCTATCTTCGGGACGACCAGGTCGTGCCCCTCACGGAGCGCGGCCATCCACTCCACAAGCCCCGGCTTTATGAACGGCATGTCGCAGGCCACGGCAAAGACAAAGTTATTCAAAGAGCGTGACAGGCCGGTATAAAGGCCGGTCATTGGGCTCCTCATCTCCCTGAACCTTATGTCGTCATGCAGGACCGCAGGACCCAGCCCTTCGTAAGTGCCCGGGTCGTTGGAGATAATCAGTACCTGGGCAAAAAGCGGGCAAAGAGCTTCAAGCTCCCTTTTTATTATAGGCACGCCGCCGACCTCCAGGAAGGCCTTGGGCGAGCTTATCCGCATATTTTCCCCGCCGGCAAGTATCACAGCGGTTACTGGCAGAGGCCCTTTTGCAATGACTCTTTCTTTTAAAGGATTCCCCGAGGTCACCACAGGAAAATTTTACACGCAGCAGGGCCAAAAGTCAAATAAATTGAGCCTAAAGAAACCTGAGAGCGGGTATATGCGGGACTTCGCCGACCTTGCCTGCCAGCTCGAAAAATTTGCTCAGGCCGCCGATGTGCGCGTCCCCCAGGTCGTATGACATGGCGCGCCAGTATGCGATGAGGTTTTCCCTGCCCATCCAGGCGCTTTCCGGAGATGCAAGGCTAATCTCGCCGTAGTCGGCGGTCGATATCTCCTTCGCTTTTATTATTTCTTCCTTGAACTTAGCGGCGAGCGACGGGGCCCTTGAAGCCGAGTCGGCGCGCACCATCCAGAGCGCGTAGACGAACGGCAGGCCGGAGAACTCCTGCCATATCTTCCCCAGGTCGTAGACTAAAAGCCCCGGGGCGTCCCCGACGGCTATACGCTCCTTGAGGGCCTCGTCCCCTATCAAGAGCGCCGCGGCCGTCCCGTCGAGCATAGTCTTTAGTACGGGCGCGCGCGGCACTAAGTCCGCACCTATGCCGTAATGGAACCTCAGGAGCACCTTTAAAAGGACTACCGAGGTGGCGGATGCTGAAGATACCGCTATTTTCTCGCCGCCAAGGGACTCTATGGGCTTTTTCGAGAACAGCAGTATGCTGCCTACGCTGCCCCGTGAGCTTATCGAGACCTCTGGTATAACCAGGTAATCATACCAGTGCCTGGCGTATTCCACCGACGACGAAGAGCTTACGTCTATCCCGCCACTCGCCAAAAGAGCGTTAAGCGACGCAGGCTCTCCCGGGATGAACGCGTAGTCCCTGCAGTCGGAGAGCTTCTTTAATGTGGCGTAGAGCGGCGTGCAGTTGGCGTAGCGTATCTCGCCTATTCTTAATATATCAATATCGTCCATGTTTATCTCTGCGGCATTTTTTGAATATCTGGTTTTATTAATAATAAAATTGCGATTATTAGAAAGAAAATCATTATATATCTGAAATATTTAACATACGGAAGAGATGCAAGGTCTCTATCTTCTATGATATAAATTTCTTTTTTGTGTCTTTCAAAAAATTTATTCTGATTCTGCATTGTTATTTTTAATTTATATTTTTGCCACAATTTTCCTCGAAATGTCATTAGGTTGAACATTAGTGGACCGTTGAATTGCTCTGCTATAATGCCGTGTTCAAATAGTTCCTGTTTCTTTAAAATATTTCCCGAATTATTTTTTAATTCGGTCATAATACTCAAATTCATCGGTTCTTTATAATTCCAATCATTGTTTTGAGATGGGCTGACTACGAAATTAATCTGGTATTTGTCAAATAAAAGATTTTTTATATTGAATTCATAGCTATCATTATTTATGGGAAATAATCCTTCTTTAAGAATTAATTTGTCTTGTTTTAATAAATATGAAGACAATACTATCGATAAGAAAAATAAAGAACTTAAAATCAACAAGATCTTCTTCTTTTTGACAAAAGCGCTAAATTTCATTGGCTATCTTCTTGCCTTTCTAGCCTGAAACTCGCTTAAAAATTGAACTTATCCTTTAATATCTTCCCGTCATCTGCGACAAAAACTTCCGCGACGAAGCGCTTATCGCTAGACTTGAGGCTGAACCTGAGGTCCTGGATTTTTACGTCCCATCCGTCCCCGGCCCTCTCAAAACTTATCCACGGGAACCGGGCAAACTCCAGAAAATTCTTCGCGTTCGGCGCCTGTTTTGCCTTCCTGACGGCCTCGTTCTCAGGCTTCTTCGGATATTCGACATTGTCCTGCCATTGCCTAGTGATTACATTATACCACCCAGCCCTGAAGGCATTGTCATATTCAGAGACGACCTTCCACTTGAACGGATTTACCGGCGCGGGGAACGCTCCGACCCTGGCGGCTGGTTCCAGCGACTTGAAATGTCCGATTGCCGCTGAATGGGTATATGCCCTGAGTCCCCAGTAGCAAAAAAGAAGCGCAAAGCAGGCGATAGCGACCGGCATCGGCCTTATTTTCAGGAGCATCATCGCCAGGCCGATTACCAAAAGGCCCGTTATCCAGGGGTCTACTATGAATACGATGTCGAGCGCGTACCATCTCCGGCTCAGGGGCCAGAGAAACGTGCAGCCGTAGGAGTTCGTGAAGTCCATGAACACGTGCGGCACATATGCCGTGAGGACAAGCAGATAGATGACCTTGAAGTCCGGATAATTACTGAGCTTCCAGATTACCAATGCCGTCAGCGGCGGGATGAGCAGCATCCCCAGGAAGGAGTTGGTGATAACCCGGTGATACCTGAAATAGAAGTCGTTTCCGAATACCCCAAGGACAAGGTCGATATCCGGCATAAAAGAACCAATCAGGAGCGCCGCAGCGCCCGTCCAGCCGATTTTCTCCTTCGCGGGGCCGGACATCACCGCCCCTGTTATTATATGCGTTATCGAGTCCACGGCGCGGATGTCCCGATGCCAAGCACGGAACGCGGGTCGAATCCATTGGGTTTCAGGTTCACGGTGCCCGCATTCGCGCCTGTGCTCCTCATCAGCTGGGAGAACGCCAGATGGTAGCTGTAAAATGCCTGGGCGCGGTTGGTCTCCGTCTGGGTGAGATTCACCTGCGCGTCCGTAACGTCGATTAGCGGGCCTACGCCCGCCTCATAACGCCCCTGGGCGATATCAAGGTTCTCCTTCGCCTCCCTGACGGAGGTCTCGAGGGCCAGGTAGCTGGCCTTGGCATCCTCGACTGAAATAAAGGCCTGGCTCACATCGTTCAGGACGGTAAGCTTTGTATCTTCCAGCTTATACCTGGACGAAAGCACCGCGGCCCGCGCCTGCCCCACCTGCGAGACCGTCAGGAAGCCCTGAAACAGCGGGAAGTTTATCAACATCTCGATGTTGCGGGCGGGCAAAGAAGATAGAAGGTCTGGCTTGTACCAGTCGTAAGAGCCGGTTACGGAGACCGTAGGCAGGAACCCGGCCAATTGTCCCTTTACATTAAGCTCGTTTGAGCGGACGGTCTCCTGAAGGCTCTGGAGGTCGGGCCTGTTTTTGACGGCATCGGCCTGGTACCCTTCCATCGTGTTATGCAGCTCCTCTAGCGCCGGGCGCTCCTCTACCACCGTTGGCGTCAAGGGCGGGATGCCTATTTTTGTATTCAGCGTCACGCGCGCTCCCTTCACGGCGTCATTGGCCTGCAGGAGCGAGACCTTGGCGTTATTCACCTGCACTTCGGCCTGCGTGACGTCGAACCTCGGTTTCACGCCCACCTCGAAAAAGCCCTCCGCCTGCTTCAGGTGGCTGAAGGCCGCGTTCAGGGTCTCTTCCTGCACCTTCACGAGTGTCTGCGACTTGAGCAGGTTATAGTATGCGTCCATTACATCGTAAGCGACCATCTGCTCCGTCGCCGTAAGCGTATCCTTCAAGGAATACTCCAGGGCGCGCGAGGACTTGACTGCGAAATACGTGCGCCCGAAGTCGAAGACCGTCCAACTGCCTGTGAACAAGAAGTCGTTGTAGGTCAAGTACCCCTTGGTTTCGACAAGTGTGGGTTTATTTGTTTTGGGGGTTATAGCAGGGGTTACTTCTCCTAAAAGAGTATAGTTCCTGTCTATCTGGAAGCTCAGCTGCGGCCAGAAGGCCGACTTGGCCTGAAGTATCCTGAACTCTGCGGCCGTCACGTCTGCCTTTGCACCCTTTATCCTGGGATGCCCGCCCAGGGCCATGTCGATCGCTTCCTCAAGCGTCAGAGCCTTGGTCCCGGGCGGCGGAGTTGCCCCGGGGAACTGCTCCGCCGGGGACGATTCGGGGACGGGCGCGGTCGGCGGCACGACCTTGGCGGGCGGCACTATAGGCGCGGGGGCGGAGCCCGCCGGCGGGTGGATTACAGGGGTCAGCGTGGTCCTGTTCGGCAGGCTGGCGGGCCCGTCCGAGGCAAAAGAAGAACCGTCCGGCACCGATAGGGCTAGCGCGGCAAATATGATTATGAATGCACTGGAACCTTTCATTATAGCCTCCACATAGCTTCTACTTATGACTTTTTCAGTCCACGCCAGAACACGTCCAGGATGAGGTCCGCTTCGGATGAGAAGCTGCCGCCTTCGCCCGCTATCAGTTTGCATACCGCCATCCCGCGGACCATTGAACTAAGCATGTAAAACCCTTTCGTCGGGTCAATTGGCCGCAGGACTCCACTGGCAATCCCGTCCTTTAGGGCGTCTATGATAAGCCCTGAAAACTCTTTGTGCCTAATGGCGAACTCCTGGCTCAGCTCGTTTTCCTTGTCCAGGAGCAGCACGGACCTTTCGGTCAGGAGGACCTTGAAGAAGTCCTTGTCGGACTCTATATCCTTCACCTGCGTATGTATAAGGACTTCCAGCCGCTTCACCGGGTCGTCGATCCCGGCGACCGCCGCCTTCATCGCTTCCAGTATCTCGTCGAAGCGCGAGATGACGCAGTGGTAATACAGGCCGTCCTTGTTCTTGAAGTACAGGTAGATGGTCGCCTTGGAGATGCCCGCTTCCTCGGCCACCTGCTCCATAGTGGTCTTATCAAGACCCCGCTGGGCAATCACCTTGCGGGCGGCGTCCAGGATGCCTTCCGTCCTGAACCGCTGGATTAACTCTTTTTTATCAATTGCTTTGTTATTCATTATAACGCTGAGTTGAATGAACTGAACTAAAAGTCAGTCTAATGACCGACTGGTCAGAGTGTATAACCCTGGGCACGATATTGTCAAGGAATTTCTCGGTAATTAAGCCTATCTGCTGAACCCGCCGCTGTGCGGATGGCACCTTATGCAGTCCGTCCCCGTATATTTCCGGTGAGAGCGGGGAACAGGGTGGCAGACCTCGCATATCCCGTCGGTTGTCGTCCTTACGGCATCTCCGTCGGGTGTAATGACCACGTCCCTGACGGCCTTTTTATTGGTGGTCCCGTGCATCTTGTGGCAGACCAGGCAGTTCATGCCCTCGTGCGTATTTTCGTTATGGCAGTCGTAGCAAAGCGCGTTGTCCCGCGTCGATACCCGAAGGTAAGGCTCGGTCAGCGTGACATAAACAGCATCCGCCTTCCCCATGGGCCCGAGGAAGCTGATTACCCCCTCGGAGGCGTCGTAGCGGTAGGAATCAGGCGCGGCCTCGTATTTTTTCAGCTCTTTAAGCTGCCTGGGCATCTTGATAAGGCCCTCGGTCACGTACACCTTCGGGACTATGTAACCCATGTTCTCCCAGCCGCCTTTGTAGAGGTAATAGTCGCGTCCGTCATCCGAGGAAGTCATCTCCCATGCCCGGCCGTAGTCGTGCGGCTTCTCCATCACGTTATGGCAGGTAACGCAGACGATTTTGCGGTCTTTTAAATGCGTTGCCATCCGGTCGCTCTTCGGCCCCGACGGGACCGAGCCGAAGGTGGGCATCTTGGTGCCGCCGGAACCCACAAGAGCCATCATCGGGTGGCCGCCTGGGCCCGGTATTTTGTCTTTCGCCATTGCGGACCTGTTATGGCAGAGGGCGCAGAAACCTCCGTCCAGCATGAAATCGCTCGTCGGCATAAGCCCTTCGGGCAGGTGGCACACCTTGCAGCTTCCGTCCATGTACGAGTCCCAGGAGCTATGCGGCAGTTCCACCGTCCCCTTCGCCGCCGGCGCC
>JBEKYB010000032.1:0-10179 GCA_049511435.1 Nitrospirota bacterium
GATGAACGGACGTCCCCAACAGGCCGAGGTCGAAGGCTTCACCGAGAAGGTCAAGCGCGAGAGCAAGATAGAGCGCACAGCCGAGACTGGCGTCAAGGAAGGCGTATTCACCGGTGCGTATGCGGTCAACCCCGTCACCGGGGAAGATATACCTATCTGGGCGGCGAACTTTGTCCTGGCGGAATACGGCACCGGCTGCGTCATGGCGGTGCCCGCGCACGACCAGCGCGACTTCGAGTTCGCGAAAAAATACGGCCTCCCGATAAAGATGGTCATCAATTCTCCCGATAAATCACTGGCTGCGGACAAGATGGAATCGGCATACGTCGATGAAGGCATAATGACCAACTCCGGCCCGTTCGACGGCACGCCCTCCGGCGAAGGTAAAATAAAGGTTGCAGAATCCCTCGAATCAAAGGGCATCGGCAGGAAAACAGTCAACTACCGTCTGCGCGACTGGGGCATCTCCCGCCAGCGGTACTGGGGCACCCCGATTCCAATCGTCTACTGCGGGAAATGCGGCACGGTCCCGGTCCCCGAGAGCGACCTGCCGGTGCTGCTCCCTACGGATGTGACCTTCGCCGGCCAGGGAGCATCCCCGCTCACCACGTCCAGCGAGTTCCTGCACGTAAAATGCCCGTCATGTGGAGGAGAAGGCGTTCGGGATACGGACACGATGGACACTTTCGTTGACTCTTCATGGTACTTCCTTAGGTATTGCGGCTGGGGAGAGGCTACGCCGTTTAATAAGGAGAGCGCCGATTACTGGATGCCGGTTGACCAATACATCGGCGGTATAGAGCACGCAGTCCTGCACCTCCTTTACGCGCGCTTCTTCACCAAGGCGCTCCGGGACCTTGGGCTGACCGGTGCGGACGAGCCGTTCAAGAACCTCCTGACGCAGGGGATGGTAATAAAGGACGGGGCCAAGATGTCCAAGTCGAAGGGAAACGTCGTCGATCCCGACTTGCTCATAAAGGAATACGGCGCCGACACCGCAAGGATATTCTCCCTTTTCGCGGCCCCGCCTGAGAAAGACCTGGAGTGGTCGGACCAGGGCGTGGACGGCTCGTTCAGGTTCCTCTCCCGCGTCTGGAGGCTTGTGCGGGACAACCATGAACTACTTAAAAAAGGAGTACCCCCAATCACAGGCGAGCCATCAGCAGTTGTTAAAGAGCTGCGCCGGGCTACTCACAAGACGATTAAAAAGGTCACCGAAGACATCGAACGGTTCCATTTCAATACTGCGATAGCGGCTGTAATGGAACTGATTAATACCCTGTACCAGTTCGAAATAATAGCCGATGACCCGTATTCGGCGGCGGCCTTCAGGGAAGCTGTAGAATCGACCGTGCTCCTTCTTGCGCCGTTCGCCCCGCACGTTGCCTCCGAGATATGGGAAACCATCGGCAAAGGCACGCCACTTGAAGATATGCCGTGGCCGGAATACGACCCGGAACTCATAAAGTCCGACGAGATACTGATAGTGCTGCAGGTGAACGGCAAGGTCCGAGGCCGCATAACCGTGCCCGCCGGGGCCGACGAGGAATACATCAAAGAATACGCTTTGAAGCAGGACCGGGTGAGGCAGTTCCTCGGCGGGAAAGACCCGAAAAAGATAATATACGTGAAGTCGAAACTGCTGAATATAGTCGTCTGATACAAGAAAGAGCGGCGAGATGAAAAAATACATGGCAGCTGTCGTGGCGTTACTGTTTATCCTTACAGCATGCGGTTATACGATGTCCGGGCGGGGCAGCCAGGCGGGCCCGACAAAAGGAAAGTATAAGGTATCCGTCCCGCTGTTCGTAAACAACAGCTACTTGCCGCTGCTGGAGGAGGACGTAACCGCGGCGCTTAAGGACGAGCTTGCCCTTGACGGGCGCTGGGTATTGACCGACACCGACAAGGCTGACCTGCTGGTCACGGGCGTGGTGAAGGGAGTCGACCTGGCGCCGCTTTCATACGACAAGAACCAAGAGGTCATGGAGTATGGCCTCGATATGGTGGTCGAGGTTAAGGTGACGGACTTGAAGACCTCTAAAGTAGTCTGGAAGAACACGATGAATTCATTCTGCGGTTACAGGGTGACGCCGGACGTCACGAAGACCAAGATAAATAAAGAAGAGGCGATAAAAAAAGCTTCGCAAAATTTCGCGGAAGAATTCGTGGTAAGGGTATTGGATTCATTCTGATGGAAAAACTTAAGACGCACGAGTTTTTTGAGCATGTATCGCATGGGGAGCTTGCGCCCGCGTACCTGCTGACAGGCGAAGAGCTTTATTTCATGGACAGGGCTCTCACACGGATTATAAGCCGCGCCCTGGCCGGCGCGCCCCGAGACTTCAACCTGGATGTCTATTACGGGAAAGAGACCAAGGCGGACGAGGTCGTTTCTCAGGCGTCTACCTTGCCGATAATGGCCGAGCGGAGGGTCGTATTCGTGAAGGAGACGGAAAGGATGAGGGATTTCTCCCCTCTTAAAGAATACCTGAAGTCTCCGTCGCCGGAAACGGTGCTCGTTTTAGTCGCGATGAATGCGGACAGGGCAAAGGAGCGGTCATTGACCGAAGCCATGCCGGTAGAAGGCGTGGTGGCGCATTTCTACCACCCGTTCGAGTCGGAGCTTCCCCGGCTCATAAAGGTCATTGCCAGGGACGCCGGTTTTACGATAGACGACTCCGCAGCCGGGTATTTAAAGGACGTGCTGGGCGGGAACCTGGCCCTGATAGAGGCCGAGCTTAACAAGGTGCTGAACCTCATAAGCGGCCGGAAAAACGTCACCCTCGTGGACGTAAAGGACGCGGTGGGAGATTTCGGGGTCCCGCTGGTGTTTGATCTGATAGACGCGGCCGCCTCCAAAAAACCGGCTGAGGCTATGGAAATACTTGAGAGGCTCATCCGGGACGGCGAGCAGCCCCTGATGCTCCTGGCGATGCTTGCATCCCATTGGCGAAAGCTCGTCGAGATGAAAGGCGGGAAGCGTCCGGCCGGGCGGCAGTTTAAGCCGGTGAAGGGTACGGACATCCCGGAAGATGAACTAATAAGGGCGTTTTATCTTTTCCGTAAGGCGGACGCCGACCTGAAGAGTTCTCCACTGCCTCCCAGGATGGTAATGGAGCGTCTTGTGCTGGAGCTTTCGGGCGCGGGGATTAAAGTGGTAAAAAAGACGGCCTGAGGGGGCTTTTACGCCCCCTTTACGCCGGAGACCGCTGCTTTATTTAACTTCTTGGAGAGGCGGGATATTTTCCTTGCCGCATTGTTCTTATGGATTATACCTTTGGAAGCAGCCTTGGATATAGCGGGAACGGCCTCGGCAAGGACTTCCTTAGCGGATTCAGGGTCTTTTGTCACGGTAGTATTGAACTTCTTTATAACCGTCCTGAGCGCCGCCTTTGTGGTGCGGTTTCGATCCCTCCTCTTGAGGGACTGCTTGTTTCTTTTGATCGCTGACTTGTGGTTTGCCAAAATCGAACCTCCTAAGTGTTTATGGAGTTTATTTATTTATCATAACCAACTATGGAAGTCAAGGCATAAATTATGTTCCCTCAATTAGGCAAGAGCCTTAAGGCGAAGTTTTTTCTGCTTTTTTTTATACTGAACCTCTCGGTAATCCTGCTGGTGGGCATCTCTTCCTACCAGCTCAAGAAGATGGCGCTCCGAGACCAGGCCGAGAGCAGCCTTTCCATCATGTCCGCCGAGGTTGCCGATAAGATAGACAGGTATCTTAACGAGCGGCTCTCCGATACCAGGGATATAGCCCTGCACTATTCGCTGTACGGCCTGAAGACGACCACCAGCAACCAGAACGAGGTACTATCGAAATACCTGATGATATACCCGTATTACGAGCATATAAGCGTGATAAACGTCGAGGACATTAGGATTCCGGAGAGGACCGGCAGGCCTGGGGATTACTGCAAGACCTGGTATCTGCCCGCGCTTTACGGCGTGTCCACCTCTTCCGACATGTATATTTCCCCCCTTACGGACAAACCGACGATGTCCTTTGCCGCGCCCATACGGGATAAGCGGGGGCGTGTAGTCAGCATCCTTACCACGAACTTGAAGCTCGGGTACCTCTGGGACATAGTCGACCAGATCCGCAGGGAGAACGAAAAAAGCGGCCGTACGGGCTACGCAGTCCTTATCAATAAGGAAGGCGCCTACGTTGCGCACCCGGATATGGCGAAAGTTCTTAAGGAGAACCCCGCGGACGCCGGGGACCCAAGGATGAAGGTAATGCTTATAAATGCCGCCAACGGCAATTCCGGCACGGCCACTTACACCTCGAACGGGATAGAGAAGGTGGCCGCCTATTCGCCCCTTAGAGGATACGGCGATTACAAGGGCCACGGCTGGTCTATAGTAATCATAAAGAACTATTCGGAAATATTCTCCCCGATGAGGCGCCTGATCCAGATATATCTCCTGCTGTTCCTGTTGACTTCCGCCGGGGCGCTCATAGTCTCGACGAAGCTCGCTCACTACCTCGTCAGGCCCATCCTGGCCCTCAAGGAAGGCGCTTCCATAATCGGCTCGGGCAACTTCAGCATGAGGATCGACACAAAGTCATCGGATGAAATAGGCGACCTTGCCCGCTCCTTCAACAGGATGGCCGAGACCCTCGAAACGCGGGAGCAGGAGTTGGTGAGGCTCGAAAAGGAAAAGGCCGATTTTACCGCCATGATCACTCACGACATCAAGTCCCCGCTTTCCACTGTCCTGACATATACGGACATGATCCTGGACGGGACAATCTCCGGCGGAGAAGAGCTGAAAACCGCCATAACCAGCGTCCAGGCCAGCGGCGAGAAGATACTCTCACTTGTGGACAATTACCTCGTATCTTCGGCAATTGAGGCGGGGAAACTGCATCTAAACCTCCAGCCGCTTGACGTGAACGCCGTGATACAGGATGAGATCCCCCTCTTCAGGCCACAGACGGACCGCAGGAAAATTGGTCTGACCTTCAATAAAGGCGATGGACTCCCCAGGGTACTGGCTGACAAGATGCAGCTCGACCGAGCCGTCTCGAACCTTCTCAATAACGCCGTGAAGTACGCGACTGCCGGGTCCTCCATCACGATAAGCACGTCTGGGAGCGGCAATGAAATCATGATATCGGTTGCCGACACCGGCAAGGGCATCTCCGAAGAGGACATGAAGAACATCTTCAGCAAGTACCGGCGCTCCAAGGATACCGCCAGGATAGACGGGCTGGGGCTCGGCCTCTTTATCACAAAGGCCATAGCCGTGGCTCACGGCGGGAGCGTCTCGGTGGAGAGCAAGGTCGGCCTGGGCAGCACGTTTACTATAATCCTCCCGGCAATGTCCTCCATGAAGCAGGACCGCCCGGAATGAGCGAGCAGGCAAAGGTAACAAAGGCCGCCGGCACGATTGTCGTACTGACGTTCATATCAAGGGTGTTGGGCTTCGTCAGGGACATGGTCGTCGCGAAGATGTTCGGCGCCTATGTCATCGCGGATGCGTTTTTAGTCGCCTTCAGGATTTGCAACCTGCTCAGGGAGATGTTCGCGGAAGGCTCCATGTCCGCCGCATTCATACCGGTCCTGACGGAATATCTGGAACTTCGGTCGAAAGAGGAAGCGCGGGAGCTCGCCAGCTCGCTCTTTAACATACTCCTCTTCATACTCTCCGGAGTCGTTATCCTTGGTATCGCCCTTTCCCCGACCATAGTCACGCTCATGGCCCCCGGGTTCATAAAGGACCCGGAAAAGTTCCGGATGACGGTCTACCTGACGCGGATAATGTTCCCCTACATCCTTTTCATAGGGCTTGCCGCCGTCGGCATGGGAGTGCTTAACTCGATCGGCTCCTTCTCCGCGCCGGCGCTTTCATCCTCGATGCTGAATATCTCGATGATAGGCTTCGCGCTTGGGTTGTCCCCTAAAATGGCAAACCCCATAGTCGGCCAGGCCTTTGGCGTGATATTCGGGGGGATGCTCCAGTTGCTCATCCTGCTCCCGCCGATGAAGAAGAAGGGGTTCGGCCTGATGTTCGTCTTCAAGCCCGCACACGAAGGCGTAAAAAAAGTCGCAAAGCTGGCTTTGCCCGTCGTCGGCAGCCAGGCTGTCGTCCAGATAAACGTCTTCGTGAGCAGCATAATTGCCTCTTATCTTGCCGTCGGGAGCATATCCTATCTATACTATGCTACAAGGCTGTACCAGTTCCCGCACGGCATTTTTGGGATAGCCATAGCGACCGCCATACTCCCTAGCATGTCCCGGCAGGCCGCCGCACGCGACTATGAATCGCTCAAGGACACTCTCTCGTTCGGGATACGCTATATATTCTTCATAAACCTCCCGGCTATGGTCGGGCTTATCGTCCTAAGGGTCCCGATAACGAGCCTCCTGTTTCAGCGTGGGGCCTTCGATTATACCGCCACCCTGGGCACGGCCTACGCCCTCCTGTTCTATTCTCTGGGGTTATGGGCGTATTCCGGGGTAAGGATAGTGAACTCCGCATTCTATTCTCTTCAGGACACCAGGACGCCGGTAATAGGGGCATTAGTTTCCGTATTCTTAAACATCTGCTTCAGCCTTATCCTCATGCGTCCGCTGAAGCATGGCGGCCTGGCCCTGGCTACAGCCGCTGCGGCCTCCATCAACATGGGCCTGCTGGTTTATATGTTCCGGAGACGGATGGGGTTAATCGGCGGGCGCAGGATACTCAAGTCCTTCATAAAGACCGCTGCGGCCTCCACTGCCCTAGGTTTTGCGTGCTACTACCTATCCATAAGCGATATCTGGAAGCTCAGCGGGCATTCTCCGCAAAAAACCGTTATCGTGCTCTACAGCATGCTTGCCGGCACTGCGGCTTATTTTCTCGTGCAGTACATTCTTAAAAGCGAGGAGTTAGGTTTCATCTTCAATACATTCAAGTTTAAATTCCACAGGGATAAACAGGAGAGCACTCCATGATTTTAGAGACTGTGGTTGTCGGCGCGCTCGCGGTCAACTGCTACATCGTGGGCTCATCATCTGCGCATGAGGCAGCGGCAATTGACCCGGGCGACGACGCGGCCAGGATAATGGCCGCCATTAACCGGCACGGCCTGAAGCTTAAATACATAATCTTCACCCACGGGCATTTCGACCATGTCGGGGCGGGAAAAGAACTGAAGGAGGCTACGCACGCGGAGGTCCTTATCAACGAAAAGGACGCGGAGCTGCTTAAGAATAACGCCGTACAGGCGGCCTTATTCGGCATGAAGACTAAGCCAGCGCCGAAACCGGATAAATATCTCAAGGAAGGCGATATTATAAAGTTCGGTGAGGTGGAATTGACGGTAATCGAGACGCCGGGCCATACCAGGGGCGGGATAAGCCTGTATTCAAAAAAGGACGGCGTGGTTTTCACC
This sequence comes from Nitrospirota bacterium, assembly GCA_049511435.1. Classification (GTDB taxonomy): domain Bacteria; phylum Nitrospirota; class JACRHJ01; order JACRHJ01; family JACRHJ01; genus JBEKYB01. Next base: position 7,388 of record JBEKYB010000032.1, read on the forward strand.
GGCGACACGCTTTTTTGGGGGTCGATAGGCAGGACAGACCTCCCTGGCGGCGACTACAAGACTATTATCAACTCGCTGAAGACGAAGCTCGGACGGCTTCCGGACAGCACCAGAGTCTATCCCGGCCATGGCGACAGCACTACGATAAGTTTTGAAAAGCAGCAGAACCCATACTTCGAGTAAACCTTTTTGGCGGCAGATATGCGACGGCAGGGCTTACCTTACTGAGATGCAGGCCGCCTTCAGCTCTTTTACAAATGCCCCGACTTGAGTAACCGCACTTTCCCTGCTACCCGCTTTTTCTATCAAGCCGACAATTGCACTCCCGACTATCACGCCGTCGGCAACCTTAGCCATCTCCCTTGCCTGCTGCGGCATCGAAATCCCGAACCCGACACATATGGGCTTCTTCGTATACCGCCTTATCCTCTTCAGGGACTGGCTTATGCCCGCATCGAGGGACGCCCTTGCCCCGGTAACGCCGGTGAGGGATACGTAGTAGATGAAGCCGCTGGATGAGGTGTCTGCAAGCTTTATCCTGTCGACGCTCGAGGTCGGGGCCAGCAGGAATATGATATCGAGGGCGCTTTTCGCCGATGCCTTCATCAGGACCGACGCCTCTTCCGGCGGGAGGTCAGGGATAATGAGCCCGTCCACTCCGGCGGCCGCGGCATCCGCTACGAATCTTTCCTGCCCGTATTTGTGGACCAGGTTGAAATAGAGCATCAGGATAACGGGTATACGCGTATTCTCCCTGAGCTTCCTCACCAGTAAAAATATTTTCTTGACGTTCACTTTCCGGCCGAGAGCGCGCGCAGCCGCACGCTGTATGGTCGGTCCGTCCGCTAGGGGGTCGGAAAACGGCACGCCCAGCTCTATCATGTCCGCCCCGGCCTTTTCCATCTCGAGCACGAGCTCGGCGGTAGTCTCGATGTCCGGGTCGCCCGCCATTATATACGGGATAAGCGCGGCCTCGTTCCTCAGCCGCAGCTCTTCTAATTTTTTGGAGATTAACGACATTTTATCCCTTAAAGCTTGACGCCCTTTATCTCGGCCACCTGCTGGACGTCCTTGTCGCCGCGGCCGGAGAGGTTCACGATTATGATATTTGACCGCTTCATCCCGGGCGCCCGCTTCACCGCCTCCGCGACCGCGTGCGAGGACTCGAGCGCGGGTATTATGCCTTCCGTCATCGAGAGCAGGTCGAACGCGGCGAGCGCCTCGTCGTCCGTGGCGTAGGTGTATTCTATCCGCTTCTCGTCCCTGTAGTAGCTGTGCTCGGGGCCGACGGACGCATAGTCGAGTCCGGCGGAGACCGAATGCGTCGTCTCTATCTGGCCTTCCCCGTCCTGTAGAAGGTAGCTCATCGTCCCCTGGAGCACTCCCAGGGAACCCCCGGCAAACCTGGCTGCATGCCTGCCGGTCCCTATGCCTTTGCCTCCCGCCTCGACGCCTACCATCCCGACTTTTTTGTCGCCGAGGAACTTATAAAAGAGACCCATGGCGTTGCTGCCGCCGCCTACGCACGCGATAAGCATATCCGGTAAACATCCTTCGGCTTTCTTTATCTGCGCCTTGGCCTCCGTGCCGATTACTGACTGGAAATCCCTCACCATCATGGGATACGGATGCGGGCCGAAAACGGTGCCCATGACGTAATGCGTAGTGCGGACGTTCGTCGTCCAGTCCCTCAGCGCCTCGGATATGGCGTCCTTCAGGGTCCTGCTCCCGATATCCACCGGCACGACCTTCGTCCCTAGCAGCTTCATCCGGAAAACGTTAAGCGACTGGCGGCGGATGTCCTCCGTCCCCATGTAGACCTCGCACTCAAGGCCCAGGAGCGCTGCGGCCGTGGCCGTGGCCACGCCGTGCTGGCCCGCGCCGGTCTCGGCTATCAGCCGTTTCTTCCCTATACGCACGGCGAGAAGCGCCTGCGCGAGCGCATTGTTTATCTTGTGCGCGCCGGTATGCGCCAGGTCCTCGCGCTTGAGGTATATTTTGGCTCCGCCAAGCTTTTTTGTCAGCCTCCCGGCTAGAAAGAGAGGCGTAGGCCTGCCTACGTAATTTTTAAAATAATACTTGAGCTCCCCTATGAACTTTTTGTCGCGCTTCGCCTTAAGGTATTCGCGCTCCAGCTCAAGGAGCGCGGGCATCAGCGTCTCCGGCACGAACCTCCCGCCGTATATCCCGAAATGCCCGCCTTTATCCGGCAACATAATACGCTCCTTGGAACAAAGCATTCATTTTACCGCCGCTTTGGCCCTTTCGATAAACAGCCTTACGGCTTCATGGTCCTTCTTCCCCTTGGCAGCCTCGACCCCGGATGAGACGTCTACCGCGTAAGGCATGACATACCGAACCGCCCCCGCGATGTTATCGGGTGTGAGGCCCCCCGCCAGTATAATCCGCCCGAACCGTTTGGCGAAGATAGCGAAGTCCCAGTTGAATACCATGCCCGTGCCGCCGAACCCGGTTTCGGAATAGGCGTCGAGCAAAAAGGCGTACGCCTTGGAATAAAGCCTTATCTCCTCGAGGCTCTCCATCCGCCGCACCCGGAACGCCTTCACGAACGGCAGCCCGAACGACGAGCAGTAGTCCGGCTTCTCCGAGCCGTGGAACTGAAGCATCCTGATGCCGGTCGTCTTGACGGTCTTAAGCACCACGTCCCGCGGCGCGTCGACAAACACCCCCACGGTCATCGCGTTGGGAGGCAGACTGCTTATTACGTCTTTGGCAGCCTCGGGATTTATGCAGCGCGGGCTCTCCTTGAAGAAGACGAACCCCAGCGCCTC
>JBEKYB010000033.1:0-10178 GCA_049511435.1 Nitrospirota bacterium
CAGGAACGTCGAGGTCGGTATCATCCCCTTCATCAGGATATCCGCTTCGCGGTCCCGCACGAGTTTTACGCTCAGCGCGGCCTTGTCCTCATCCGCGTACACGTCCTCTATCCGGTAGTTTCCGGGGTCTACCCGGCTAGCGGCCATGATGTCCAGTATGGTCCGTTTGTCGCCTATGAGGATGGGCCTCGCCATCCCCATCTCCCGCAGGATTTCCATGGCCTCGATGGAGCTTTTGTCCTCGGCGGCGCATACCGCGACCCTCGGGGGCGGGCAATCCCGGCAGATTTCCCTCGCACGCTCCATCAGGGCCTTGAAGCTCTTAATCGCCATATTCCAGTACCGTCTCCGTACCCTCAAGCGCCCCGCGCGCATATGCCGCAAGCGAACTCATCTCCGCCTCGCCCGGGTATGCCATCACCCGGGCGATGAACCCGACCCTTTCCTCCACCTTCGCGACGAATTTCCTGGAGTTTGCGACGCCGCCCGTGAGGACGACCGCGCGCACATCCCCCTTAAGGACGGCGGCCATCGCGGCTATCTCCTTCGAGAGCTGATACGCCATCGCGTCGTATATCAGCCCCGCTTCCCGGTCGCCCTGGAAGATGCGCCGTTCCACCTCGCGCGCGTCGTTGGTCCCGGTGTACCCCATGAGGCCGCTCCGGTATACCAGCTTCCGTTCCAGCTGCTCCTTCGTATATGCGCCGGAATAGGCCAGCCCAAGCAGGTCGCCCGTCGGGAGCGCCCCCGCCCTGAGCGGGGAGAACGGCCCCATCCCCAGGAGCGCGTTGTTCACGTCTATGATCTTCCCGGCCCGTATCGCGGCGACGCTCGTCCCGCTGCCCAGATGTGCGACGACGAAGTTCCATTGGCCGACGGGGAGCATAAGCTCCGCCGCGGCGCGCTTCATCATCGCCCGGATGTTCAGTGCGTGCAGGTGGCTTATTCTTTTTATCTCGGGCACGCCCGATACCCGCGCGACGTCTTCCAGCTCGTCTACCGTGACGGGGTCGGCGGTGAAGGCGGGCACCCCGTATTTCTTCGAGAGCATAAGGGCAATCATCGCGCCCAGGTTCGATGCGTGCTCAGTGCCCCAGCGCTCCTTCGATTCCCTGAGGTCTTCCACCATCTCGTTGGTGATTTTGTAGACGCCAGCCTTTACGGGCTTCATAAGCCCGCCGCGCGCGGCGATCGCGCCAAGGGCCTTGGCATCTATCCCTTTGTCCTTAATAAATTTTTCTATTGCCTCCAGCCGGTAAGGGAGCTGGGCCGCGATGGTCTTATAAGTCTTTAAGACATCCTCGGGATGGTCTATATTTTCGCTGAATATCTCGGTTTCGCCCTCATAGCAGGCGATTTTCGTGGAGGTGGAGCCGGGGTTTATGGCGAGTATCAGGGGACCGGACATTGGTGTATCATAGCAGAAGATTAGAGCTTATTCAAGTAACTGATACGAGGGGGCGGCAGGGTAATGATTTTCAGGACATCACAGTGAAGTGTCCTTCTGCCGAATTTCGGCGCTGGACGTTTACGTAACGTTTGATGGCCTGAAAATCATTACCCTGCCGCCCCCGCTCCTGGTTCAGAGCGAGAACTGTGCGTAAAGGTAAAACGTATTGTTGTGGGCGGCGTTCGTGCCGGAGCCGTCATAGTTCGTGCTGCCGCCGTTGAACTTGTTGTATATTGTGTACTGGGCGGCAAACTTTGTTTTCTCCCAGGGCAGGTAATCCGCCTCCAGGATGACGCCGTTGTTGTCGGGTTTGCCGTTGCTGCTTCCGGTGAACTGGGCCGGGGCGAAAATGCCCGTGTCCCTGTCCCCGGAGGTGTAAAAATAAGCCGTCGTCCCGCCGATATCGCCCCACCTGCTGTGAGTCCTGTACACATAGCTTACGTTCGCCCTGAACGTATTCAGCCTGTCGATGGGGTTGGCCGTAAGCCCCTGGGCAAAACTGGCCTCCCATTTCTGCCTTTCATGAATGAAGGTAGACTCTACCGAAACGATATTGCTCGTGCCGATATACTGGTATTGGAGGTCGGCCGCCGCATCCAGGAAATTATCCGTAGGCCCGTGACTGAGCCCTGCGGGGAAAACGTCGGCCGATATGCCGTACGTTCCCACGGCTAAGGAGTGATTACCCCAGTTATGCTGAAGGACCAGCCGCCAATATGGGAGCGCGCCGTCCACTACTATGCCGGGGGGCGTATTGCCCGCGCCCAGCGGCATTGTGATGCCGTTCTTCGTGGTGCGATATACGGAGCCTTCCAGGTATACAAGGTCGTTCCAGTAGAAATAGCCGCCGATGCCGCCTACCTGCTGGCCTATGACTGTGATAAGCGGACTGGCGGCCGGGGTTAAGGCGACCGAGGAGGCGTTATAAGGGAAGCCCCATGCCGGGGTGCTGTTCCAAACGTCCTGGACCGTCGGGTTGTTATTGACCGTGGCGCCGCATATCAGCTCCTTGCCGAATAAATTAAACTTGTACGCATAACGGACATCGGTGTTGTCCAAAAAGATGCTGTTCGATGTGCCGTCGTAGGTAACCTGCAGGATAGCGCCCAGATTGTCGTATATTTTACCGCCGTAGAAAGCAGACACCGCCTGCGGCAGCCCCGTCCTGTCGGTCCCGTTGTTATTGGAGGAATCGAAGGGGGCTACGCCGTTGGTCAGTTTGGTGCCCGAGCTGGACACATCGGCGGCCGTGTAGGATGCCGTGGCCACCAGGCACACCGGGACGAAGAAAGCGGGCTTGTCCTCCCTGGTCTGAACATAGCCGTGGAGCTTGACGGAACGGCCGAGCGGCGTCAGTTCGGGGTATATGGTATGGCAGTCGTCGCAGGTCAGCCCCGTCTGCCGTGCAAGGCTCGGCACGGCGTAGCTTTTGGTCAACGGTAAAAACAGAAGTATTGCTAAAACGGATATAAAAAGACCTCTTTTCATCCCTTTATCCTCCCCGTTTTAAAAGGTTTACGTACTAATTCCAAAGTAAAACAGGGTATTTCCAAATTGTCAAATCGAGATAAAAGGAGTCTTTCCTTAGAAGCGGTAGGTAAGAGTCGCCCTTCCGAGGTGGGCCGTATAGTTGGAATATTGGCTGTTGAGGAGCAGGACGTGCGAGTTTTCCATATACACCTGGCCGTCCTGGTAGACGTCCGGGACCTGGTTCCCCAAACCGTTCATCATCGGGTCGTCCACCCGGAATGCCTCGAAGAGGTACTGGACGTTTAGCGACAGGTTCTTCGTGAAGCGCCACTCAAGCCCCGCCCTGACTTCCTGGTCCCTGACCTTCGTATCGTCTATCGGGGAGGGGAGCGAGCTGTTTATGCTGTCCCCGGGCACACGCGGATAGGGGTTATAGGAATAGGCCTTGATCTTCCCGAGGTTGCAGTTGTACCCGGTGGAGAATGTCAAGACTCCGGGTATAATGTCCCCGCTTACGCCCAGGCCTACTTCGTCCGACTCTTCGCGGTAACTGGTATAGAGGAGGTTTGCATCCGTGAAGAACGGGCCGTCGGGGCCGGACAGCGCGCTTAGCTGGCTCCCCCCGTAAAGCGTGGAGTTGTCGTCCCTGTGGCCGTAGCTGGCCGAGACCGTCAGGTAGCTCACGGGCGCGTATGTCATCTCCGTGCCGGCAGTCCATCCCAGGCTTCCCTTCAGGCCTAACCGGTCCGTGTCGAAGCTGTCCCTGGTCAGCGTGCCATTGGCCTCAAGGCTTAGTCCCGGCAGTAGCGAGAAGAGAGCCCTTGTGCTCGCTGCGTGTCTTTTCCTGTCGTCCTCGTCCCACTGCCTGAGGCCCGGGTCTTCCGGCACTATGGCAAACTCCTGGATATAGCCGTCCGCGTCCCTGACCGAGTACTTGTAGTCCACCATCACCTTAAGCCATTTAGACGGCTTCAGCGTAATACCCGCACCCGCGCCCTGCTCGTCCGTAAGGCTCACGTCCCTCTCCCATCTGCGCCAGCGTTCCCATGTCCAGCCGCTCCGGAGGGAGACGGCGCCGCTCAGGCTGTAGTCGAAGTCCAGGGATGCGTTCTGCCTCAAGTATCCGGGCGTTGGGTTCTCGAACTGCGCGCCGCCCGGGAGGGTAAACCAATCGGAGTCTCCGTTTGCCGAGTAGCCGTAGAACGGCAGCGGGGTCGTCTTGTTGTCGTAGTAGTAGTACCTGTATTTGGCCGTTACCTGGAGAGCGTCGAGCGGCCTCATGGTAAGCTGGTAGTTCTGGGTGAAATTAAGCACAGACCCGCCTAGCGAGCGGGCGGGCAGGGCGCTCGGGTCGTTAGCGAGCAGGAACCCGCCGCGCCCGTTTGGTATGTCCGTAGACATGAGCGTATTCTGGGAGAACGGGGCAAAGCCCTCGTTTTGCCATGTCCCGCCGCCCGAGAGCGTCCAGGATGCCCTCGACTTCCAGAAGGGCAGCATCCATGTCCCCGATAAAGTCCCCATCTGGCTGTACGAGTCCGGAGGGAGGCTGATAAGCCCGTGCGCCGTGTCGAGGCCGTAAAGGCGCGGGTCGGCAGGGCTTCCGGGCGCGAGGTCCTGTGAGACGAACGGGTTATCCCAGCGAAGCGCGCTGATGCCGTTCGAGAAGTCCTGGAACTCGTAGGTAAGCTGCGCGAGGCCTTCGTCCCGGTTCAGCTCCAGGCCCGCCCGGACGGTATTCGTGCTCCAGTCGATAGGCTCCGGCATCTCGAACAGCACGACCCTGAACTGCTGGAAACTGCTCGCCGGCAGGAAGTTCTGGTCGTATGTGCCGAAGCTTGTGAGCTTCGTCCCGTCCTTGTCCTCGTGGGTGTAGTTCAGCCTGAAATTCAGGTCGTCCGCAACCTTCATCAGGCATTCCGCGGTGGAAGTCTTGCGGATGAATTTCAGGTCAACGTCGTGCCCGTCGTCCTTTAAAAATCCGTTAAGCGCATTCCGGAAGGCGGGGTCGTCCTGGAAGGGCGCGATGGGCGTCCCGAATCCCTGAAGCGTTTCGGGTATCTGCGGGTTGATGGTATACCGGCCGTCGCCGGCGTAGCCCTCCAAAAATCTGTCGCCCGTGGAGAAAAGCCGCGGCGTCTCCTTATAGCCAAGCCTGATCCTGACCACTCCGTACAGCCCTGTCTGAAGGCCCAGCACCTGGTCTTCCTGGAAGAGGTCCCTGCCAAAAAACTTTATATAATAAGGGTTTTCAGGGTCCGTCCACTCGCTGTAGAGGTGTAGCGAGCTTAACACGAAGCCCCTGGGCACGTCTCGGTAGGCCTGGAACTGCGACGGCCGCAGGCCGTCCGCCGACCAGTCCTCGTAACCCAGAGTCCCGGAGAAATCGAGAGTCGCCCTGCCGTCCCATATGTCAGTCACGGCGTACAGCGGGACCGGCCGCGCGAAGGTTAGCGCGGCAAGCGCGAAGAAGACTAAAGAAATGACCGGAAATCGCATCTTTTTACTGGTTCAGTGTGGCCCCGGAGGGGTTATTCGAGCCGTGTATCGTCGGGTGGCAGTTCACGCAGCCGCGCCCTATCGACGATATCCCGTGTCCTGTCCCCATATTCCCCTGCGGATGGCAGGAGAGGCAGAGGAACGTCACGTTCTGCCTCAGGAGGCTCGGGTTATTCGAGCCGTGCGGGGTGTGGCAGTTAAGGCAGTTCTCTTTCACGGGCGGGTGCTCCCAGAGCACCGGGGCCTTCTTCTCCATGTGACACTGCCAGCACTTGTCGTTTATGGAGTTCGCGTCTATCAGGTGGTCGGCGACCGAGCCGTGCGGGTTATGGCAGTCCGAGCATACCATGTTGCCCTCCAGATCCGGGCGGGTGGAGTCCCTTAAGGGGTGGTGCGAGCGCTGGGACAGCGCGATCCGTATCTCGGAATGGCACTTGAGGCAGGCCTCGGCCATGGTCTGGCCCTTGAATACCAGCTTGTCGTTCTCGAACCGCGAAAAGCTCACCTTGTGGCAGTTGTAGCACATGAGGCCCGCCCTCTGGTGGGGGCTGCCTTCCCAGTACTTGAGGCGCGGGGTCTTTATGTGGCAGCGGACCAGGCATACCCCGTCCACGTACTCCTGCGTCCATGTCGAAGGGCCTATTATCTTGAGCTTGTCGCCGGATGAGGCGTGGGCCGCGCCCGGGCCGTGGCACGACTCGCAGCCCAGGTACTCGGGGTCCGTGAACCCGGTCGTCCCGTGTATGCCGCAGGCGAAGGTCTTGTAGCGCGCTTCGTGGCAGTTCTTGCAGGAGGTTACGTCGGCGTAAGTGCCTTCATCGACAATCTCCTCGGCCCGGGCCGGGTGCGCTGGGGCCGCCAGAAGATATGAGATGAAAAATAAAAAAGCTATTGCCCGGTAAATCATAAAACTCCATTGGGGGCGCTATTTGTAACTCCCCCTCCCCCTTGGCTCAAAAGGGGAATTGAGGAGGCGTTACGGCCACCGCGTCGAACTCGAATAAAAGCTCGGGCCGGCATATGTCCGAGACTATCAGCACGGCCGGGAAATCGCTCAGCCCGAGCGAATCAGCTATGTCGTAAAAAAGCTCTGCGTACTCGGGTTTTTTTATGAATACGGTCGCCGAGATGATGTCCTCGAGGGCGGCATCCTCTTGTTTCAGTAATGCGCCCACCTTCTCGAACGTGCACTCTATCTGGCATTTGGCGTTGCCGATGTAGAGGCTCGCCCCTTTTTCATCGATCGCCGCCGTGCCCGAGACGTATATGGTCCTGGCGCCTCCGGGCCCGGGTATCACCGCGCCGCGCGAGAATGCAGAATTATACAGGAACGCATCCATCTGGCGCGGGTTCCGTATCTGCCTGACCGCGCCGCCGGATACGCCGGATGGAATCACGGCCAGCAGGTCCAGGCTGCATGCGGAGCCGGACGGGTTCGCCCCGCCGACGCCGGTGCTCGCGGGCAGCATGATTTCTTCTCCGCTGCCGGGCATTATGCCGAAGTCCCGGTAGAGCCTGTTCCTGGCCGAATTGAAGCCGTCATACCATGAAAGGATGTCCGAGAGGTAAAACCACGTCCTTGCGACGTCCCTGAAGGAGGCGCCGTTTTCCTCGAGAATACGGCGAGCGCGCCTGATTATGCCTTCGGCGTCGCCCGGTGCATCCATGCCGGGGCCGCACGCGCAGTCCGGTCTTTGGAGCCCCTGCACTACGATGAAGCGCATATCGCCTGCGTTCCAGCATCTCCCGCAGGGGAGACCTCCGTCTTTTAGCTCACGAACCTCCGTACCGGCGGGGACCGCCTGGATTATCGTACCGGCATAACCTTCTCCCCAGGGCGGGTTGCCCTCTACATAAGTTACGGCACCGGCGGGGTTTATGCCTCCTGCCGAAAGCTCCGCCGAACGGGCGTGCATTATCCCGTTACGGGCTGCAAGGCTCCCGAGTATGCGCTCGTGGACCACCCTCATGCCGGAATTTGCCAATATGCCGGAAATCTGTCTGTAACTCTCCCCGGCCGCGGCGGGTGAACCGGTGCGCCCTAGTGCGGCGGCAGTAATGAGAAGCTCGCCCGACCCGGTCTTCTTAGCGTGCAATTTCAATGTGTTGCCAGGTATGGACGGCTTCCTGTCTGCCATATGGCATGCTGTTGTTTTCATCTTTTTCTGCGCGGCTCCTTTCAATAATCCTGCCCATCGGGAATAAATGCAATTTATATACCAATAAAATCTGCAAATAGTCATTGACGGGGATTTTCGCCCCCCGTACGCTTCGATGGTCCGCTTCGGTAGGCCAACGCCCCCGGTAAGGCGATGCTCGCAAATCCGGTCATTTTTCCCGCTTGTGCGGGTGGTGCGGATAATGTTAATATTGGCATTATTTCTTTTCTATTTTTTCCTGGGTTCTTTTCTGGGCGCGGGGTCTGGGAGAGGGTTTTAAGAACCGGAGGTATTATGGAAGCAGCGTTATTCGCCGTATCGCTCCTGACGCTTATCCTAATGATTTTTTTGATTTCCCAGGGCGGAAAACGGCGGGACGGCAAGGCGGATATGTCGCGCCTCGAAGGCTCGGTCTCGGATATGAAGATAAGCCTGGGGGCCTCGCTTTCACAGCATTCCATGGCCTTGACTGACCTCATCGCCCGCACCAACGCGGATATGCGCCAGGAGGTTGCCGACCGGCTTTCCAAGGGGATAACCGAGATGCGAGACAGGGTGGAATCCCAGCACGCGATGGGACGGGAGGAGTCGGCGAAGTCCATGACGGCGATGACCGAGGCCGTCATAAAACGTCTAGGCGAGTCCGGCGTGAGCACCGAGCTGAGGATAACCGCTCTGGAAAAAAAGACAACCGAGTCCCTGGACGCCATCCGTAACAAGGTGGACGAGCGGCTGACGGCGATTGGCCAGCAGGTCCAGGCGAAGCTGGACGAGAATATAAAAGAGGGTTTTTCGCACTTCGCGAAGGTGCAGGAGCACCTCAAGAAGGCGGAGATGCACCTGGTCGGGGTATCGGCAGTCGGGGCTTCCATAAACGAACTGAACCAGCTCCTTAAGCTCCCGCACCTCCGGGGCGACTTCGGCGAGTCGACCCTCGAGATGCTGATAGCGGACTTCCTGCCCGCATCGCTCTACGAGCGGGAGGCGCAGATAGGAGGCTCCGAACGCGTGGACGTGCTGGTAAAGCTGCCCGGGGCAAGCCTGCCAATTGATTCGAAGTTTCCGCGGGAGCAGGTCCTGCCGCTGTTCGATTCGTGCGACGCAGCAGCGCTCGCCGAGGCCAGGCGGACGCTCTCCCGCGTCGTGAAGGAGCAGGCGAAGGATATCGCGTCGAAGTATATACGCCCGGAGCACGGTACGACGAACATGGCGCTTATGTTCCTGCCCTCCGAGACCCTTTACTTCGAGGTCGTCAGGGACGGCGAGCTCTGGGCTGCGCTTCAGAAGCTGAACGTCTATCCCGTCTCGCCCAACACTCTTGCCGTCACGCTCAAGGGGCTTACGCTCTCCTATAAATACTACGAGATGTCGATGGGGGTCGATAAGACCATAGAGAACATCCAGAGGGCGCGGAAGCATTTCAGGCATTTCCAGGAGCGGTTCGACGGCGTGGGCCGCGACCTCGACCGCGCCAGGGACTCGTTCACCAAGGCATCCACCCACCTGGGCCGGTACTCGAGTTCCGTAACAAAACTTACCGGCGAGCCGGACGGGGAGCAGGATATCCTGCCCGAGCCGGAGACCGACCAGCCGGCGCTTCCGGAAAGCTTATAAGTCTTAATTTTTTACTCTTGCTACTTTGGGATTAGCATTTAAAAAATGGTAAAGCAATATTATATTTCTTTTAGAGATTTTCTTAAGTTGCATAAAGAAGCATTCCGTGAGAAGAAGAGAGGTAACCGGGAAACCTGTGGTCTATTAGTAATAGATGAGAACATAAGTATTACATTTTTGTTCTTAAGAAATCTTTCAACAAAACCTGGAAATTATAAAATGAGTCTCGAAAATCTGGAAAAAATTCGAAAAAAAATCAAACTACATGGCAAAAAAATTTTTGGCACCTTTCATTCTCACCCTATAACGGAGGCAATACCAGGGAAAAGTGATATTGATGGTGCTTACAGAAATATGCTTATTTATGATGTTATTGGCGAAACAGCAAGATTATGGGCCATTAAAAGAAAAAAGGGGGGAAAGTCCCTTCAGAGCTACCTCTTATAGTTGAAAAACACTATGAAAAGAAAATTCGCCGTCAACTACCTTTATCAGCAGCAAGGAAATTATTGTTCTTAAAATATGCGCAAAACTTAAAGGCGCGACGGAAGGAATCAGGGTATCGGCCGGCCTTTGTGGCAAAAAATGGGATCATCATTATGACTCAGGAAAAATAACGCCGTCGTCGCCCCAGTACCAATAGCCGCCCTTTTCCGGTTGACCGCCCGCGTCTTTCCCAGTGCCAGCTCCAGCGCGAGCATGGCCGCCGCCGCATTCGAAGAGGCCGCACCCAACCCTCCCTGTACTGGCAGGCGCTTGTCGATCTCGATGCTGACTCTGCCCTTAGCGCCGAGTTCGTCCATCACGCGCTCAGCCATGCGATAGCAGGTGTTCGACGAATCCAGCGGAACCCGCGGGTCTTTATTCGTGCACAGGATCTCAATCCCGTGGCCCCGCCCCACGCCCACCCGGATCACGTCATCGAGCGCAATCGTCTGGTACACCGTGCGCAGATCGTGATATCCGTCCGCGCGCGCGGCGCCAATGTA
>JBEKYB010000034.1:0-9972 GCA_049511435.1 Nitrospirota bacterium
TCGCCGCGCATCCGTACTTCCCGATGCCAACGGCCTCCGGCGCATTACTAGACAAGCACCCCCAGATATTCGACGCGGTAGAATACTGCCACTACTATGTGAAGAACATAAACTTCAATAAATGGGCGGTCTCCCGCGCCTCCGACCTCGGCAAACCGCTTATCGGCTGCTCGGACGCCCACACCACCCGCCAGATGGGCAGGACCTATTCCTTAGTTGATGCCGAGAAAACCCCCGAAGCCATAATCGAGGCCATAAAGGAGGGGAAGGTGGAGGTGGTTACAAGGCCCTACAAGGCCGTGACGCTCCTCAGCATTTCGTCCCAGATATCGTTTCGGAACCTCCACGGTCGGGTCAAGTGCCTGATAAAAAACGGGAGATACGGCTACCGGGGGGAGTCCGAGGGATAACTACCCCAGTCTTGCCTGGAGCTTTAAATACGGGCCGCCGTCGGTAACCTTGACCCACTCCTTGTGGCCCTTGCCGCAGTAGCCCAGGCCGAAGAGGACGGACTCGTCGCCGACCATGCTGATGGAGTCAAGCATGTCCGGGAGGTAGCCTGTCACTATGACGGGGGTGAACACCTTTCCCGTGAGTTTTCCGCCTATTATCTCCTCGGCAAGGTAGCCCTCCAACTGGATGCCCCAGCCCTTCGGGTCTTCCATCCCGTTCGACGGGTGGGTCAGAAGGTAGCCCGAGTCGATGCTGCTTAACATATCCTCGTACCTGTCCTTGCCCGCGCCGAAGAACGTGTTCGTCATCCGGGCGTAGGCCTTCCGCTCGTAGGACTCGCGCCTGCCGTTAGCCGTCCTTTTGACCCCGAGCCTCGTTGCGGAGTTCAAGTCGGTGATGCCCGATACCAATACGCCGTCCCTTATTATCTGCGTGCGGGACGCCGGCTGGCCCTCGTGGTCGAAGAAAAAGCTGGCCGCCGCCCCAGGCTCCGCCGGCGAGTCGAACATGTTGACAAGCTCCGCCCCCACGCGCCTATTCATATACTCCTCGGCCCTGGAGCGCCCCTTTAAGAACATGTCGGTCTCCGTGCCGTGCCCGAAGCACTCATGAGCGGTTATCCCGGCGAACTCCGGAGAGAATATGCAGTCGTAATGCCCCGGGACGAGCCTGGGCGCCCCCAATATCCTGCCGCAGTCATGGACCAGCCGCTCGAACTTCTCGGCGGGGATTACGGAGTTTTCGTATCCGCCCTGGCGGGAGTCGCCTTCGTGTAGCTGGGCGTTGTCGTCGCCCTGCCGCATAACGGCCTGGATGACCGCCTGCCCCCGCCTTATGTCCTGGAACAGCGTCTTGTTCCGGTTTACGTAGAGTTCTTTGTTCCGGGCATATGCCCAGTAGGAGACTGCGTTCACGATCCTCTTGTCCATCGCCTGGAGCCTGTCCCGGTACTCCGTGCACCTCATGAGCTTGTCCCCAAGCGGCACGGCGTCGTTAGGGGTTTCCTCGGGGAAAATATAGTCCTCTCGCATCATCTCTCCGGGGTCGATGATAATATCCCCGCCAATGCCTGCGAACTCGGCCATCTTAACAAGTTCCGATGCGGCCCGCGAGAGGCCGTCCTCGGTCAGGTCCCCGGTGGAGTACTCCAGGAACTCCGAGCCGGTGAACACCGTCAGGACAACGCCCCGCGACGGGTCGAGCGGCTCGACCCGGGACTCCTTAGTCATGACGACGACCCGCTCGCCCAGGGTCTCCATGGCAAGCGCGCTGGCGTAAGGGACGGTCTTCTCCATCCGTGAGATCAACTCGCTTAAAAGCGGCTTAAGTTCGTAAATATCCATGGTTTCAATTATTGCCCGAGGCCCGGACGGTTGTCAAGCCATATCCAGGGTGGTATAATTTTTATATATAAGGCGGCTTACCGGTTTGGCCGTCGTCCCGCGCAGGCGTTAATGCCTGCCACGAGGACATGACAGCCATTTCCATAAAAGGGGGTTGGTTATGAAGGCGCTGATTATAACGGCCGACGAAGTGGAGGACCTCGAACTCTTTTATCCGTATTACCGCATAAAAGAGGCGGGGTGGGATATTACCGTCGCCGCCCCGCGCGAAGGTCAGATCAAAGGAAAACACGGCTACACGGTGCCGGTGGACATTAAATTCTCGGATGTGAACCCTGGTGAGTACGACCTGTTGGTAGTGCCCGGCGGGAAGGCGCCGGAGGAGGTCAGGCTGGACGAGGACGCCCTTAATATCGTGCGGCACTTCTTCAAGGAGGAGAAATACGTGGCCGCTATCTGCCACGGGCCGCAGGTGCTCATATCGGCTGGCGAGCTTGCGGGCAAGAACGCCACCTGCTGGCCGGCCATCAGGGACGACGTGATAGCCGCCGGCGCTAAGTACCGTGACAAGGAGGTCTTAGTAGACGGGAACCTTATAACGTCAAGGAAACCCGACGACCTCCCGGCTTTCATGAGAGAGGTCATGGAAGCTATGACCGACCTTACGAAGCTGGCGGGCGAGCGCGAAAAGACTAAAATCCGTGAACGAAAGGCGGCGTAAGCTTATGAAAACATGGGCCGGGCGGTACCTGATGGTGGGACTTGCCATAACGGCGGTCGCCCTGGGGGCGCTCCTGGTGCAAAGGGAGCTTGCCAGGAACGGCTATTCGGCTGAGAACTTTTCGCCGCCTGATTTCAGCGACGTGGTGCAAAAGGTGATGCCATCGCTGGTCAAGGTCGAAAACGAGGGGCTGGCCGGACACCCGGACCTTACCGGGTCCGGTAACGATATCGAGATTGCCGAGACCAGGGAGGGCACCGGTTTCTTCGTAAATACCGACGGCCTGATACTCACGAACTATCACGTCATCGAGGACGCCCAGACCCTGAACGTAATCACCAAGGACCAGAAGTCTTACCCGGCGAAGGTGGTCGGCGCCGACATACTGTCGGACGTCGCCCTTATACAGATAAAGCCGGACTTTAAGGTGAAGCCGGTCAAGATGGGCGACTCAACCCTGGTGAAGGTGGGCCAGTGGGTACTGGCGATGGGCAATCCGCTGGGCCTCGACTTCTTCTCTTCCGCCGGGATAGTGTCGGGCTTCGGCCCGCCCGGCCCCAACTACATCGGCTTTTATGATTTCATCCAGGCGGACCTGAACATCCAGCCGGGAAATTCTGGCGGGCCGCTTCTTAACCACAAGGGAGAGGTCGTCGGGATAAACAACTCCTACCTGGGCCCCGGCACGGGCATAGGGTTCGCCATACCGATAAACCGGGTCAAGGACGTGATGGACGAGCTGATAAAGAATGGGCGCATATCGCGCGGCTTCCTCGGGATGATAGGGCAGCCGCTTACTGCGGGGCTGGCCGAGCGGCTCAGTCTGAAGGATATGCGGGGGGCGCTGGTGAGCGAGGTAATCGAGGGCAGCCCGGCCGAGAAGAACGGGCTCAAGCCCAGGGATGTGGTGCTTGAGTTCAACGGCCAGGAGGTAGCAAACGACAGGACGCTCCAGGAGAAGGTCTATGCGAGCCCGGCGGACACGAACGTCGATTTGCTCATCGTGCGGGACGGAAGGAATATCCACCTGCCCGTGGTGCTGGGAGAGCTCGAGGCACATACCCTTGTCAAGGAGCGCGTGATAATGCAGTGCGGCATAACGCTTGAGCCGATACCGGAAGAAGTGGCAAAGAAGCTGGGCGTCACGGACAATACCGGCCTCATGGTGCTCAAGGTGGTGCCGGGATGCCCTGCGTTCGAGGGAGGGCTGCGGTTCGGCGACATCATAAAGAAGGTGGAGGGCGAGGATATCAGGACGGTCTCGGACTTTTACCGGGTATATTCTGGTATGAGGCCGGGCAAGCAGATATTAGTCAAGATAATGCGGGAAGGCCGGCCGCTGTTCGTGACCATCAGGCAGGAAAAAGAGACGTGATTACACGAGCTTTTTGCTGTATACCCTGTACTTCTTGTACAGCGTCGCGCCCATGGCGGCGATGCCCTTGTTGATGGGTTCGTTGTCCTCAAGCGTCCAGGACAGCTCGCCGCCGGTTACGCCTATCTTCTTCCCGGTCATAAGCGCCTCGAGGTAGAGCACAGCGTCCAGGCCCTTGCCCCGGTACTCCGGCATGATACCGAGCGCGAAGAGCCGCATCTCCGTAATCTTCTTCTGGTAGTACAAAAACTTCAGCCAGCCGAACGGCAAGAGCCGCCCGCGCAGCTTCTTAAGGATGATGTTGAAGTCCGGCAGGACTATCGAGACCGCTATGGGCTTTCCGTCGAGCTCCAGGAACCTTATCATCTCGGGGATGATTATAGGCTTCAGCTTCTGGGCCATGAAATCGACCTCGGCCTCCGTCATCGAGGCGAAGTCCCAGTTCTTCTCCCACGCGGCGTTGTAGATAGTCTTTATAATGCCCAACTCTTCCCGGAACTTTTTCATATTTACGGGACGGACGGTCAGCTTGTTCCGGGACTTTACTCGCTCGACGATGCGCACGATGCGTTCCTGCGGCTCCCCCGCTGCGCTCAGGTACCAGGCGTAGAGGTCTTTTACTTTTGAAAAACCTTCTTTTTCCACAAGGTCGAGGTAATACGGCGGGTTATAAGGCATCATCACATAAGGACTAGAGTCGTAGCCTTCGAGCAGGAAACCCGCCTCGTCGTTCAGGGTCGGGCTTGCCGGGCCGTAGACCTCATCCATGCCCCTGTCCCTGAGCCACCCGCACGCGGCCCGCAGCAATGCGCGGGAAACGTCCGGGTCGTTCGACGACTCGAAAAACCCGAACCAGCCGACTTTTTTGCCGTGGTACTTGTTGTAATTGTGGTCGATTATCGCCGCTATCCGGCCGACGGGGGCCGAACCCTCCCTGGCGACAAAATATTCCGCCTCGGCGTGATCGAAGAACGGGTTTTTTTTGCGGTTCAGGGTGGTTTTGATGTCCATTATCAGGGGCGGAACCCAGTACGGGTTATCCTTATAAAGGATAAAAGGCGTCTTTATGAAGTCGGCCAGCTCTTTCCCGCCGTAGACCGTGTACACCGCTGGAATGCTCATGGCCGGGTAATATACCACGTTTTTATTGCCAATCCAAGAAATTTTTTTTTAGGTTTTCTCATTTTCATAAATATTTGCTTCCTGAGGGTAATGTGTTATAATCTGAAGACAATTCTAACCACCAGGAGGTTTGCATGCCAGAGCTAAGGAAAGACCCCATCATAGGCCGGTGGGTGATAATATCGTCGGAGCGGGGGAAAAGGCCGACTGATTTCGCGGAAGCCACGCCCAGGAAAAAGGGCGGCTTCTGCCCGTTCGACCCCGGTAACGAGGCCACCACCCCGCCCGAGATACTCGCCTACCGCGAGAACGGCACGGCGCCGAACACAGCCGGCTGGAACCTGAGGGTGGTGCCGAATAAGTTCCCGGCCCTCCAGATAGAGGGCGACTTGAACAAGCAGGGCGAGGGGGTCTTCGACAAGATGAACGGGATCGGCGCCCACGAGGTCATCATAGAGACGCCGCTGCACGACGCGACGCTCTCCACCATGCCGCTCAAGGCGGTGGAGAACGTGCTTTGGTCGTATAGGGACCGTATAGTGGACCTGAAAAAGGACCTCAGGTTCCAGTATGTCCTGATATTCAAAAACGAAGGCGAGTCCGCGGGCGCGTCCCTGGAGCACTCGCATTCCCAGCTGATTGCGCTGCCCATCGTCCCCAAGAGGGTGAGAGAGGAGATAGACGGCGCGAAGACTTATTACGACTACAAGGAGCGGTGCGTGTTCTGCGACATCATCCGGCAGGAGCTTAACTCCGGCATAAGGGTGGTGAGCGAGAACCGTGATTTCGTCGCGGTCGAGCCGTTTACGCCGCGCTTCCCGTTCGAGACCTGGCTGATGCCAAAGCACCACGACTCGAGCTTCGAGGACGCGAAGTCGCACGAGTTCCAGTCGCTGGCGGAGATACTTCAGTCCACCCTGAGGCGCCTCGATAAAATACTGAACATCCCTCCGTACAACTATATACTGCACACGCTTCCGTTCAGGGAGCCGGACAACGAATACTACCACTGGCACATAGAAATAATGCCCAAGCTGACGAAGGTGGCGGGCTTCGAGTGGGGCTCCGGGTTCTATATCAACCCGACCGCGCCCGAGGAGGCCGCCAGGTTCTTAAGGGAAGCGAAGATATAGAGCCGCCAATAAAGGAGGGTTATAGATGAAAATAGCGATATGTTCGCCGGAAGTCTTTCCGTTCGCCAAGACAGGAGGCCTGGCCGACGTGGCCGGGGCGCTCCCCAAGGCTCTCTCAAAGCTGAAGGTTGAAACGGTCGTGGTGATGCCGCTCTACAAGGCGGTGGACAGGCAAAAGTGGGGGCTTGTCAACACGAAGAAGAAGGTCTCGGCCAAAATGGACGACAGGGACGTGGAATCGGTCATCTGGGAGGGCAAGCTTCCCGGGGACGTGAAGGTATATTTCATAGAGAACCAGGGCTACTACGGGCGGGACCACCTGTACATGACGGCAAAAGGCGACGACCCGGACAACGCCGAGCGGTTCATCTACCTCTCGAAGATAATACCCGAGGTGCTGAAGGCGGTATCCTTCCGGCCGGACGTTGTGCACGTGAACGACTGGCAGACCGGCCTGGTGCCGCTATACCTCAGGGAATACCCGGGCGACCCGTTCTTCAGCGAGACCGGCACGCTGTTCACCGTGCATAACATCGGGTACCAGGGCGTGTTCTGGGCGTACGACTGGCACTTCACCGGCCTCGACTGGGAGTATTTCACTCCGGAGTCGCTTGAGTTCTACGGGAAGATAAACATAATGAAGGCGGGCCTTATCTATTCCGACATCATAAATACCGTATCTAAGACCTACAGCAAGGAGATACAGACGCCCGAGTTCGGGTACGGCCTGGACGGGGTCCTGAGGAAACGCGCCGCCAACCTTTACGGCATAGTCAACGGCATAGACTACGAGGAGTGGAACCCCGAGACGGACAAGAACATCTACGAAAACTACGGCATCGGCGATATCCGGGGGAAGCGCGCGAACAAAAAGGTGCTCCAGGAAGAGCTGAAGCTGGCGACGGGTACAAAGCCGCTGTTCGGGCTCATAGCGCGGCTGGCCGACCAGAAGGGGCTGGACATACTGGCGGGCGCCATCGACGACATGCTGAAGCTGGGAGTACAGATGGCCGTTCTGGGCACCGGCGACGAAAAGTACCACAAGCTCCTTTCGGGGATAGCCAAAAAGCGGCCGAAACAGGTCTCGGTCACGCTCGGGTTCGACGCGAAGCTCGCGAACAGGATATACGCGGGCTCCGACTTGTTCCTCATGCCTTCCCGCTACGAGCCGTGCGGGCTGGGCCAGCTCATCAGCTTCCGCTACGGGACGATACCGCTCGTGAGGAAGACCGGCGGCCTGGCGGACACCGTGAAAAACTACAGCCCCAGCACCGGCCGGGGCAACGGGTTCGTGTTCACCGACTACTCGTCGAAGGCGCTCCTGAGGGCGGTAAAGTCGGCGCTCGGCGTATATGAGGACAGAAAAGCCTGGAATAAGCTCGTTGCGGGCGTGATGGCGGAGGACCATTCCTGGGACCATTCGGCCGGCGAGTACGTGAAACTCTACAAAAAGGCGGCAGACAAGGCCAGGAGGAAGAGCAAGGCTGCATGATTACAACGGACAAGGTGGAGCTTGAGATACTTTCCGAAGTATCGAAGATCGCCAACTCCACCAAGGACTTCGGCACAAAGCTCGAGAGGATAGTCCGGGTCATCGCCGAGAGGCTGGCGAGGGACGTCTGCTACATCGTGCTCCGGGACAAGGACAGGGAGACACTGGTCCTGAAGGCCGCCGTCGGGCTGAACCCTGAATCCATCGACCGGGTTATGCTGAGGATGGGCGAGGGGGTGACGGGCTGGGTCGCCCAGAACAAGCAGCCCGCGGCTCTGGCCGTGGCGTCGGAGGACCCGAGGTTCAAGCTCATCCCGTCCACGGGCGAAGAAAGATACAAGTCCATGCTGGCCGTGCCGATAATCTTCAGCGAGGACTGCATCGGAGTCATGGCGGTCCAGACCGTCCCGCCTCACGATTACTCGCAGGACGAGGTGACGCTCCTTTCCACAATAGCGAACGACGTGGGCGGCATAATAAACGCGGCCCAGCTCTACCAGGAGGCTAAGCAGAACGTAGAGGCCCTGTCGGCCCTCTACGAGATGAGCCGAGCGCTGGTGTCCACGCTCGACCTCCAGACGCTACTCGACAGGATCGCCCGTTCGAGCGCCGAGGTCATTGGCGCGAAGGGCTGCATCCTCAGGCTCCTTAACCCGGAGACCGGGCTCTTAGAGATAAAGGCCTCCTACGGCCTGGCCACCGAGCTTGGCCGGAGGGCCGACCTGAAAATAGGCGAGAGCATAGCGGGCAAGGTAGCTGCCGAAGGAAAGCCGCTCCTGATAAGCGACGTGTACGAGAACCCGGATTTTTTAAACGCCACGGGCGCCGTGGCCAGCTCGCTCATCTGCGTGCCGCTGGTGGCGAAGGACAAGGTCATAGGGACCATCGCCCTTTACGACAAGGAAGAGCCGGGCAGGCCGGGGGAGCTGCCCTTCACGAGGGACGACCTGCACCTGCTCTCGACGATAGCGACTCAGGCCTCGATGTCCGTCGACAACGCGTTCATATACGAGCGCGCCGAAGAGCTCGCGCTCCAGAACGAGAAGAAGGCCAGGGAGCTCTCGTTTTTGTACGACATAGCGAACGCGATGCGCTCCACCTTGAGGCTCGAGAAGCTCCTCCACATCATACTGACCGCGATGACCATGGGCGGCGGGATGGGCTTCAACCGCGCGATGCTCTTTCTGGTGAACGAGAAGACGAAGACGCTCCAGGGCATGCTGGGCGTCGGCCCCTCTTCGTCATGGGAGGCGGGCGAGATATGGTCTAGGCTCGGCAACCGCCCGATGAACTTCCGGGAGTGGCGGGTAACCGACGCCGAGATGCAGTCACAGAAGGATTCGGCATTCAACCGCACCGTGAAGAGCCTCAGGATATCGTGCGAGGAAGATGGCGGCGTATTCGCGACGGCCATAAGGGAGAAGCGCGCGGTTAGGGTGGAGGACGCGGGGAAGGACCCGATGGCGGGGCCGGAGGTGCTTGGCGTAATCGGCGCAAACGAGTTCGCGGCCGTCCCGCTTATCGCGAAGGACAAGGTCATCTCGCTGGTGGTCGTGGACAATAAGTTCACGGGGAAGCCCATAAAGCACGAGGACTTGAGGGTGCTGATGATGTTCGCGAACCAGGCCGGGCTCGCGATAGAGTCCGCGATGGCGTACTCGAACCTGGAACACGCCAACCGCGAACTTAAGGAGACGCAGCACAGGCTTATACAGTCGGAGAAGCTGGCTGCGCTTGGCGAGATGGCGGCCTCGATAGCGCACGAGATAAAGAACCCGCTCACGGTAATCGGCGGGTTCGCCTCCAGGCTCGTAAAGAGGCAGGGCGAGGGAGAGGAGGCGCGCTACGCGAGGATAATAAGGGACGAGGCCAGAAGGCTTGAGAAGATACTGGGAGAGGTGCTGGACTTCTCGCGCGAAATGAAGCCTAAATTCCAGCCCTGCGACTTGAACGCGATATGCTCCGAGACGCTGGCCATGTACGAGGACGAGTTCCGGGACAAGGGGATAAAGTTGAAACATGAGCCCTGGGCCGGGCCGCTCCCGGTAATGGGGGACCCGCAGCAGATAAAGCAGGCCCTGATAAATATAATATCCAATTCCGAGCAGGCCATGGAGAAATCGGGCGGCAGGGAATTGGCGGTAAGAACCTGGCTCGACAGGGAGACGGGGAAGGCGGCCGCCGCTATAGAAGATGCAGGCGGCGGGATACCCGCCGAGCTGCTCGAAAATATCTTCAACCCGTTCTTTACGACAAAAGTCACCGGCACGGGCCTGGGACTTGCCATAACGAACAAGATAGTCAAGAACCACGGCGGAGAGATGGAGCTGGTG
>JBEKYB010000035.1:0-9900 GCA_049511435.1 Nitrospirota bacterium
GGCCGAGCGTGTCCGCATCCGCCGGGTTCAGTCCCGCGAAAGGCTCCTTAACGTCCATCACGAGGTTCGGGCCTTTCGTCCTCCTCGTCGTGGTCCCGGAGTGATACAGGCTTGCGGCAATGTCGGCGAAGTAGGAAAAGCCTTCCTCGAGCTCCGTTTTCATGGCCTTCGCGAGCACCGCCTTGGCGGCAATGTCTTCCTCCTTCGCCGCCCTCTTCGAGTCATATCCCTTTGTATAAAGGACCTCCGTGCCGGACTTCATCTCCTCGTAGTACGGCCACTGCACCCCGTCCCTGGCCAGGAGGTCGTAGGTGATACCGGCATATATCGGCGTCGATACGGTTATCCTGTCCATCACGAGCGAAGGCTTCCATTCCATAGGCCTTCCCAGCCTGGCGGAAACCATCGAGATAATCTCGCCGTCCGGCCTGCTCTCGCCCTGCGGCTTTATAACCGGCATTATCCTCTGCACCCTGCGCTCCGAATTGGTGAACGTGCCTTCCTTCTCGGCGAAGCTTGCCGCGGGCAGGATGACGTGCGCGTATTCGGCCGTCTCGCTCATGAAAATATCCTGCACGATTAGCAGATCGAGCTTCCTGAGCGCCGCGGCGACACGGCTTTTGTCCGGGAGCTCGAACGCGAGGTCGGCGCCGATGACGTACAGGGCCTTGAGGGCGCCTCCGGCAGCGGCGTGTATCATCTCGGTCATGGTGAGACCGGGCCTGTCCGGCAGTTCCGCCTTCCAGAGAGAGCCGAGCCTGCGCCTGTCCTCCTGAGAGACGACCTTCCTGTAGCCCGGAAGCCTGTCCGGCAGCGCCCCCATGTCGCAAGCGCCCTGCTCTCCGGCCTTAGAGGCCATCGGGTTTACTCCGCCGCCCTGCCTCCCCACGTTGCCTGTTATGAGAGAGAGGTCGGTAAGCGCCAGCGAGTTCCTGTACCCGCAGGTCGAAGCCGTTATGCCGCGGCCGAATATTATCGACGCGGCCTTGGCTTTGGCAAACGT
Source organism: Nitrospirota bacterium (assembly GCA_049511435.1). Lineage (GTDB taxonomy): Bacteria > Nitrospirota > JACRHJ01 > JACRHJ01 > JACRHJ01 > JBEKYB01. Next base: position 1,004 of record JBEKYB010000035.1, read on the forward strand.
CCTTGCGGCTTCCCTGACTAAACCGGCGGGTATGCCTGTCCTGCCTTCTACCTTTTCGGGCGTATTCGGCGAGGCGATGGCCTTTATCTTCTCGAAGAGGGACTTATTCTGCTCCTCAAGTACCTTGTCCTGTAGTCCCTCCTCGAATATCACGCCTATCATGCCCTGGATGAGCGAGCCTTCCGTGCCGGGCCTGTACGTCAGCCTGAGCGAGGCGTGCTTCGTCATATTGTTTTTGCCCGCGTCGGCCACTATAAGTTTCGCCCCGCCCTTTATGACGGCCTTCTTGATGGCCAGCCCGGTTATGGGGTTCTCCGCAGCGGCGTCGTTGCCTATCAGCAGGATAGTTTTCGCGTCCGCGATGTCCTTTATCTGGTTGGTCATGCCGCCCAGCCCGAAGGCGTCCTCAAGGGCCGTCAGGGCGTTAATATGCCCCAGCCGGGCGGTATTGTCGATGTTGTTCGTGCCGATGACGGCGCGCATGAGCTTCTGGAGGTTGTATGACTCTTCGTTCGTATTCCGCCCGCCGATTATCGCCCCTATCGCGTCCGGGCCGGCGGAGTTCTTTATGGTAGATAGCCTCTCGGCGATATAGGCCACGGCTTCGTCCCAGCTCGCCTCGACAAAGTAGCCGTCCTTCCTGATTAAGGGCCTGGACAGCCGCTCGGGGCTGTTCGGGAAGTCATATCCGAACCGGCCGCGTACGCAGAGGCTGCCGCGGTTCGAGCCCTTCGAATACGTCTCGTCCGAAAGCGCGCGCAGTATCCTGTCCCCGCGGCTCTGGAGGTAGAGCGTGCAGCCGTCGCCGCAGTACGGGCATATCGTCTGGGCCTCGCGCTCGATATACCAGGGGCGGAAAGAATGCTTGGTTAGCCTGCTCTGTATCGCCCCGACGGGGCAGTTCGACAGGCAGTGTCCGCAGTGCACGCAGTCCTTCTCGTTCCCCGCGAAGGATTCCATAGTGACGCGGGAACCGCGGTTCATGTCCGAGAGGACATAGTCGCCCTGGACCTCGGCGCAGATGCGCACGCAGCGTTTGCAGCTTACGCAGCGCTCCATGTTGCGCTCGATAAGCGGGTTCTCGTAGTTTACCGGGATTTCCCTCTTCTTCTCGATGAAACGGCTCCTGTCGGCGCCGTACTTGTATACGTAGTCCTGGAGCGCGCACTCCCCGCCCTTGTCGCAGACTGGGCAGTCCAGCGGGTGGTGCGTTAGCTGCAGCTCAAGTATGCCGCGCCTGGCCTTGGATATCTTCTCCGACTCGGTAAGTATCTCCATGCCCTCGGAGGTCAGCGTCGCGCACGCGGGGACAAGTTTCGGCCTGCCTTTTATCTCGACCATGCATATCCGGCACCCCGCATAGATGGTCAGCTCCTTGTGGTAGCAGAAGTGCGGGACGTGGACGCCGACCTTCTTCGCCGCCTCTATGATGTTGGCCGGTTTCTCGAGCTGCAGGGGTATGCCGTTTATCCTGATGTTTATCATCCTAATGTCTCGCCCTGGCCCTGAGGCCCTTCGGGCACTTCCTTCTCATGATGTGCTCTTCGTATTCGTTCATGAAATATTTAAGAGAAGACAGAACTGGCATGACCGCGCCTTCGCCCAGGGGGCAGAAACAGTTGTTGTGGATGGTGTGGCAGACGTCCTCCAGTATCTTTAGGTCCTCCATCCGCCCTTCGCCGTTCTCTATCCTCGCCAGTATCTTCACCATCCAGTCCGTGCCTTCTCGGCAGGGCGTGCACCGGCCGCATGACTCGTGGTAGAAAAACGCCATAGCGCGCCATACCATGTGCACTATGCAGGCGTCTTCGTTCATTATCGTCGTGGCGCCGGACCCTATGGCGGAGCCTGCGCCCTGGAGCGATTTGACGTCCATCCTGATGTCCAGGTGCTGGGGCGTGAGCATCGCGGTAGAGACGCCGCCGGGGATTATCGCCTTAAGCTCTTTCCCGCCTTTTATCCCGCCGCCGTGCTCGTATATCAGCTCCCTGAGCGGGACGCCCATCGGAAGCTCGTACAGGCCGGGCTTGTTAAGGTGGCCACTTATCCCGAAGACCTTGGGGCCTGGGGAATCCTTCGAGCCTATGGAGGACCACCAGTCCGCGCCCCGGTTGATTATATGCGAGACGTTCACCAGGGTCTCCACGTTATTGACCACGGTCGGCATCCCGAAGGCGCCGTGGGTAGCCATGTACGGCGGCCGTACCCTGAACTGGCCTCGCTTGCCTTCCAATGACTCGATAAGCGCCGAGGCCTCGCCGCAGATGTAAGCGCCCGCGCCCCTGTGCACCGCGAGGTCGAACGAAAAGTCCGTGCCTTTTATGTTCTTACCCAGGATGTTCCTCTTGTAGGCCTGGTCTATCGCCTCGTTAAGTATCATATAGCCGTCGGGGTATTCGCCCCTGAGGTATATGTAGCCGCCGGAGGCGCCGATGGCGTAGGCGGAGACTATCATCCCCTCTATCAGCTGGTGCGGGTCTTTCTCAAGGAAGGGACGGTCCTTGAACGTCGCGGGCTCCCCCTCGTCGGCGTTCGCTATCAGGTATTTCGGGAACTTGTCCACCTCGACGCAGAACTGCCATTTCATGCCCGCGGGGAACCACGCGCCGCCGCGGCCCCTGAGGCCGGAGCGCTTCACCTCTTCCAGGACGTCCTTCGGCCCCATGGCGAAGGCCTTGTCGAGGGAGATATACCCGCCGTGAGCGATGTAGACGTCGATGTCTTTAATGTTCGGGACGTCTGCGTTTTTGAGTAGTATCTTTTCCACTTTATTTACAGTCCGCCAGTATGCCGTCTATCTTCTCTTCCGTAAGGTCGTAATGGAAGGTGTCGTTTATCACCATCGCCGGGGCGTTTCCGCAGGAGCCGATGCACTCGACCTCCATGAGCGTGAACATCCCGTCCGGGGTGGTTTCGCCTTCATGGATGCCCAGCTTCCTCTCCAGGTGTTCGAGGAGCGGCTCGGCGCCCATGAGGGTGCATGCGATGTTCGTGCAGAGCATGATGACGTATTTCCCGACCTTCTTTTTCCAGTAAAGACTGTGGTACGTGGCCAGGCCCTGGGCCTTGGCCCTCGATACCCCCACCGCGGCCGCGACCGCGTCTATGACCTCTTCGCTAAGGTGTCCGTGCTCCTGCTGCGCGGCCCAGAGCGCGGGCATCAGCGCGCTTTTCCTGTCCGAATATTTCGCCGCCGCCTTCTCTATCTCCCGGAGCGTCTTTTCACTTAATGTAATCATAGCCTTTATCGGTATCCAGTAATTCCCTAGAAACTTACCTGTCCACTTCACCTAGTACTATATCTATGCTCCCTATGCAGGAGACTATATCCGCAATCATGTGCCCTTCGACCATCCGGGGCAGGCACTGTAGGTTCACGAACGACGGGGAGCGCACCTTCATCCGGAGGGGCTTGGTGCCGCCGTCCGAGACTATGTAGAAGCCCAGCTCGCCCTTCGGGACCTCGGCCGCGACGTATACCTCGCCCTTTCTCACTTCAAAACCCTTTGAGACCAGGACGAAGTGGTGTATGAGCGTCTCGATGTCGGCCGACACCCTGTCCTTCGGGGGCAGGACCACCGTCGGTATGTCCGCCTTGTATGGGCCGTCCGGCATCTGCTGGATGCACTGCTTTACTATCCTGACCGACTGGCTCATCTCCTCCATCCGGACGATGTAGCGGTCGTACACGTCGCCCTTCACACCAAGCGGCACCTCGAACTTGACCCTGTCGTAGGCCGAATAAGGTATTGCCTTCCTGATGTCGTAGTCGACGCCGGAGCCCCGGAGCGAACCGCCCGTCAGGCCCCAGTCTATCGCCTCCTCGTAGGGTATGACGCCTATGTCCTTCGTGCGCCCGAGCCATATCCGGTTCTGCATTATGAGCGTGTTGTATTCCTCTATCCTGCCCGGCATCTGGTCCATGAAGTCCATGGTCCTTTTAAAGAACTCGGGGCTGGCGTCACGCCTGACGCCGCCGATATTGACGTAGCTCACGGTGAGCCGTGCGCCGGTAAGGAGCTCGAAGAGGTTCAATATCTCCTCCCTCTCCCTGAGACAGTACAAAAGAACGGTTACGGCGCCGATGTCCGCGGCGTGCGTAGCGAGCCAGAGGAGGTGCGCGGAAATCCTAGAGAGCTCCGCGACCAGCGTGCGGAGATAATCCGCGCGCTCGGGCACCTCGATGCCCATCAGCTTCTCGACCGCTATGGCGTATGCAAGGTTGTTGTTGCCGCAGGACAGGTAGTCGAAACGGTCGGTAAGGGGCACTATCTGCTGGAAGGTCTTGTTCTCCGCGAGCTTCTCGGAGCCACGGTGCAGGTAACCGATATGTGGGGTGCAGGAGACGACGACCTCGCCGTCAAGCTCCAGTATGAGCCTCAGGACGCCGTGCGTGCTGGGGTGCTGCGGCCCCATGTTAATGGTTATCTCTTTGCTCGTCATAGCCATTTCACTTTACCAGGGTTTGAACTTCCATTCGGGCCCTTCAAGCGGATAATCCTTGCGTAGCGGGTGTCCTTCCCAGTCGTCCGGCATGAGGATCCTCCGCAGGTCGGAGTTGCCCTGGAATATGATGCCGAACATATCGTAGGTCTCCCGCTCGTGCCAGCAGGCAGTCCTCCAGATTGCGCTCACGCTCGGGACGACAGGGTCGTCCTCCTCCAGCGGGACCTTCAGGCGCAGGCGATGGCCGTGCTTCATCGAGTGCACGTGGTAGACGACCTCGAAGCGTGGGGTGCGGGGGAGCCAGTCTACGGCCGTGACGTCGATAAGGTAATCCATCCGGACATCCGGGTCGTCCTTCAGGAACCGGCAGATGTCGTCCAGGTGGTCCCGCTTCAACACGGTCCAGGTCTGGCCGAACGCGCTTCCGGAGGACTGCACCTCGTCCGGGAACCTCTCTCTGATCTGTTCTACGATATTCTCTGGGTGCATTTAGAGGGTATCCTCCTGCACAAATAACGGCTTCCTTATGTACCTGCCGCTCATTATCTTCTCCTGGAGCTTTATCACCCCGTAGAAGAGCGCTTCCGGCCTGGGCGGGCAGCCCGGCACGAACACGTCTACCGGCACTATCTGGTCCACGCCCTGAACTACGCTATATGTATTGTATATGTTCCCCGTGCAGGCGCAGCTGCCCATAGCCAGGACCCACCTGGGCTCCGGCATCTGGTCGTAGACCTTGCGGAGCACCGGCGCCATCTTCTTCGTAAGGGTGCCCGCCACTATCATCAGGTCGGACTGGCGAGGAGTAGCCCTCGGGATGACGCCGAATCGGTCGAAGTCCATCTGGGGCGCGCCGTAGGCGTGTATCATCTCGATCGCGCAGCACGCCAGGCCGAAGGTCATCGGCCAGATGGAATATGCGCGCGCCGTATTTATGAGCAGGTCAAGCTTTGTGGTAATGAAGTTGTCTTCGAAGCGGCCTTCTATCAGTCCCATTCGAGCGCTCCCTTTTTCCATGCATAGAAATAGCCGACAAGGAGGATGAGTATGAATATGAACATCTCGACCAGACCATACAGGCCCAGTCTGTTAAAGGATATCGCCCAGGGATACATGAAGACGGTTTCTAGGTCGAAGAGCACGAACAGCATCGCAATGATATAAAAGCGGACGGAGAATTGTTCTCTTGCGTCGCCCACCGGCAGACAGCCGCATTCGTAAGGGGAGAGCTTGGAAGGGTCGGGCCGGCTCGGGCGGAGCAGATACCCTACGGATATCATGAGGATACCGAAGGCAATCGCGATAATGAGGTAGATTATTACTGGCCAGTAGTTCAGAGGGAGAAAGGTCCCCGGTACCGTAGCCACAACAACCTCCTAAATACTGAAATTATTTTGACTATTATAAAAATTAATGGCCTGATTAAGAACCGCTGGCAATATTATTCCAAAACATTGTTTGTGTCAAGAGGAAATTTTATGATAATTGTAAAATAAAGGAAGTTATTATTTTGTAAGGTCTTTTACTTAGGGTTGATAATTGGAATATCAAACTGCTTTTGATTTAAAAAATAGGGTTTCTAATAATCAGCTCCAGATGGGGCCTTCGTCTTCCTCGATGTCCTCGTATGCCTCGGACAACGGCCGAGAGTTTATCTTCTCGAACGTCTCCCCGCAGTCCGCACACCGCCAGTGGTAGACGACCCAGTACTCGTCATCGGTTTCAAGCTCCGACTCTTCTTCCTCAATAAGCTCAGACCCCCCGCAGAACGGGCACATAACGGGTTCCATCATCGATGCCTCTCTTCAGGCTTCAAAACCATTTCCTGGTCTTTGATCCGTCCTTGATTTTATCCGCCAGGTACGAAAGAGCGCCTTCAATCCTCTCGTTAGAATCGACGCTGCTCTTCTTTGCGTCACGCACCGACTCGAGGATTGAGAGGAGCAGCCTGTCCTGGCCTTCCATCACGTCCCGCATGAACTTCTCCAGCCTCTGGGCCGCTTCTTCAATGCCTCCCCCGTGCGGGATGGCCTCGGATTCCCGCGCTTCCTTAAGCGACCTCAGCTCTTTCCTTAAAGAGGCGACCTGACCCTCCAACCTTTCCAGCACTGATATTATACCAGAAAGCTCGACGCCAGGCATCTCCTCCGGCACCACGCCCACCGGCTCCGTCGTTTCGGGCCGCACCTCCTCCTTCTCTTCCTTCGCGGCGACGACCTCCGCCTTATGTTTAGCCTCTTCCGCGGGACTCCCGCTCCTTACGCTGTCGAAGAAGGCTTCCGCCTGCATCTTGTCCGCCAGGGATATCGTCTCGATCATATCGAGCATTGAGCCCGCCGTGACGTCCTCGTCGGCGCCTTCCTCCCTGATTGCCGAACCGAGCTCTATCTCGAACTCCGGCTCCCTTGCAGGCTCCGGCTCCAGTTTCGGCTCGAACACCTCGTTTGGCAGCTCCCCGCTGATGCCGGCGTCCATCAGGGAATGCTTCTTCTTCATGTCAAAGATGAGCTGCCGGATTATCTCCTTGAATGTCTCCATCACCCCGGCGCCGTTTATGGCGGTGGCGGGGTGGCTGGGGGCATTCCTGTAGTTTATGTTATTGTCCAGAATTTTTATGTCAACTAAATTCGGCAGGTCGCGCTTGTTGTACTGGAATACTATCGGGATGGCTGACGGGTCGAGGCCGTTTTCAACCAGGTTCCTCTTCATATCCTCCAGGCTCTCCAGGTTCTTGGACATCACGTCGGCCTGGGAGTCGGCGACGAAAACCAGGGCGTCCGCGCCTTTTAGCACCAGTCTTCTAGTGGCGTCGTAGAATACCTGGCCGGGCACGGTGTATAGCTGGAAGCGAACCTTGAAACCCTGCACCACCCCGAACTCAACGGGCAGGAAGTCGAAGAAGAGCGTCCTGTCCGCCTCGGTGGCCAGGGATATCATCTTGCCGCGCTTTTTCGGGTTGAGCTTTGCGTATATGTGCTGAAGGTTGGTGGTCTTTCCGCACAGGCCGGGCCCGTAATAGACAATCTTCGCGACTATTTCCTTGGTAGCATAATTTATGAGCACCATTTCATCCGCCCCTGTTCCTGATTTTACATCCGGCGCGCCCGCCGGAACTTTATTCTCCCACGACGTACACGCTGTTCCGGGTATGGTACTTCACCCTGTACATCGCCTCGTCCGCCAGGCGGATAAGCTCTTCCTTGGTTGCCGCATGCGCCGGATAGGATGCGATGCCGAAGCTGGCGGTCAGCTTAAGGGAAAGGTTATCGGACTTCATGAACGTGTTCTTCTCGATGCTCCTCCTGAGCCTTTCCGCAATCAGCCTGGCGGCCTTGGAGGAGTAGCCGTACGACTCTTCGATGAACGCGTCGAGCCCGGCGCGTGGGACCGACCCGACGACCTCGGTGTACCCGACGTCGATGGGGGTCAGTATGTTCAGGCCGCTGCGGCAGACATGATCTATGGCGTCGAGGTATGACAGTCCGCCGGGGCCCTTCTGGTCAAGCGACCGTGTGGGCAGTGTGTGTATCCTGAGCCAGCGTATCGGAGTGGGAGCCAGCGTCTCGGCGACCCACTTCGGGGACTCCCTCAGGAGGTCCCCGTCCACGTTGACTCCTGCCATGAAGGCGCGCCGGTCAGAGGCCAGGCCTTTCAGCTCCCCCCTGCGTACTTGGCCCAGTTCTCTCCCACGTGCTCTGCCATCCTGGTGGCGAGCGCCATCACGGTGAGCTGTGGGTTAACGCCCAGGGAGGTTGGAAAGACGCTCGCGTCGCAGACGAACAGGTTCTCGAACCCGTAGACCTTCGAGTAGGAGTCGACGACTGCTCCTTCGGGTATTCCCCCCATCCGGTTCCCGCCCTGGGGATGGGCCGCGGGCAAACCGCGTCCCTTCTTCGGCCGGGACGCAATCCGCCTGAGTCGCCTATGCAAAATAACTTGGACAAACTGACTGTCGAGGGGCGAGTGCCGAGTGTCGAGGCAGGGCCAGTGACAAAGTTTTCCGCAGACCATTGTAGGAGACGACGTAAGGAGAATCTGATCGATTCCTGGGGACAGCCAAAGCCTGCTCCCCCCTGCAAGCCGTTGATCAGTAACTTCTTACGTCGTCTCCTACAGTCAGGGAACGGGGCTCGTTTCGGCGACTTTGTCACTGGCCCTGAGTGTCGAGGGAACGAAGTGCGGACACTCGCCCCTCGCCCCTCGACACTCGCCCCTGGCGTCTGGCAGATTCAGGAAGTATGAGCACTGCCTCCGCGGGACCGGTATCGGCGGCGCGAACCCGCGCCATGCTTCCGGCGTTTCTGGGCCGGTTCACGGTTCTGCGCGGAGCGCCGCGCGAGTTGTGGCTGATGTTCGTTGTCAAGTTGGTCGGCATTGCGGCCTACGGCATCATGAACACGACCTTCGTGCTCTGGCTCTCGTACGACCTCGGTTACAGCGACGAGCAGGCG
>JBEKYB010000036.1:0-9703 GCA_049511435.1 Nitrospirota bacterium
GTCTATGATAGGCCATCCGCTGTCCGCGGCGAACTCGATAGAACTGGCGCTTTCGGCGATGGTGATAGAGAGGGGTGTAATCCCCCCTACGATAAACTACAGGGAACCGGACCCGGAGTGCGACCTGGACTACGTCCCTAACACGGCCCGCGAGAAGAAAGTGAACGTCCTGCTGAAGACCAGCAGCGGTTTTTCAGGGATACATTCTTCACTCGTCTTAAAGAGTGTTTAACTTGCCGAAGGGACTTGAATGAAACGCGCGGTAATCACAGGTATGGGGATAGTCTCGCCCGCCGGGAACGACCCCGGCTCTTTCTTCGAGAACGTATTGCACGGCAGGAGCTTCATCGGCGAGATAAGCCGGTTCGACGCCTCCCGATACCCGTCAAGGAAGGCCGGGCTTGTCAACGGGTTCGACAAGGACGCGCTCTTCTCAAAGAGGCTCATCAAGAAGCTCGACCGATTCTCCCATATGGCCCTGGTCGCCTCGGACAGCGCCATCAGACATTCGGGCATAAACCTGGAAGCCGAAGACAAGGACAGGATAGGCATCATAATCGGGAACGCCCTGGGCGGCTGGGGTTTTGCCGAGGAAGAACTCCGCGAACTGTACGTCCGGGGATTAAGGGAGGTCAGCCCGTACCAGGCGACGGCATGGTTCCCGGCCGCGCCGCAGGGGCAGGTATCCATACACTACGGCATCAGGGGTTTCTCGAAGACGATAATCTCCGACCTGGCCAGCTCACACCTGGCCATCGACTACGCCGCGCGCGCAATTCTGACCGGCAAGGCGGACATCGTGCTGGCGGGTGGCGCCGAGGCGCCGGTTTCGCCATACGCGCTCCTGTGCTGCAACACCTCGGGCGAGTTGAGCGTCAGCGGGCGGTACAGGCCGTTCGACAAGGACAGGGACGGGTATGTCATAGGCGAGGGCGCCGCGATATTCGTCGTGGAGGAGCTATCCCATGCTCGGGCAAGAAACGCCCCGGTTCTGGCCGAAATAAAAGGGTTCGGTCATACTAGCGACGGCATCGACCCCGTACAGCCTGACCCGTCCGGCCGGGGCCTTGCGAGGGCGATGCAAAATGCCATTGACATTGCAGGGCTTAATGCCGTAGATATAGACTATTTATTGCCTGCCGCGACCGCCGGAAGACTTACGGACGCGGCCGAGGCCTTGGCTATACGGGCGGTATTCGGCGAACGGGCGGGCGGGTTGCCGATGGGCATGCCGAAGGCCCTATTCGGGAACCTCCTGGGGGCTTCGGGAGCACTGGACGCGGCCGCGGCCTGCATCGCAATAGGAAGAGGGGCCATGCCGGACATGCCCGCCCAAAACCCGGAAGAGGAGTGGGGCTGGTTGAGCCGAAATGCCGGGGACAATAGGAAAATAAAGACCGTTATGATAAATTCTATCGGGCGCGGCGGCGTTAACGCCTGCCTTGTGCTCGGCGGGGTGTAGGGAAAGGAGGCCGTCGTGTCTATCGAGGAAAGGGTCAACAGGGTGCTTGTTGACGGCATAGGGCTGAGCCGGAGCGCGCTGGCGCCGGAGGCGGTATTAAAACAGGACCTGGGCATCGACTCGACCGAGATGGTCGAGGTGGTGGTGGCCCTTGAGAAGGAGTTCGGGATTAAGGTCCCGGACGGGGTCATACACGGGGACAGCATGATAAAGGACATCGTCAACTATTTCAGCAGGACCATCACCCAGTGAAAATATACGACCTGAGCCTCCCGATAGACGATTCGGCCCCTGAGCCGTTCCAGGTCATAATCAGGCGGATAGGCCATGCGGAAGGCGCGGGAAAGGTCGGGAAGAAATTTATATATAAAAAAAACGACCCCATTCTGGTAAAGCTCAGGAAGGCCGCGCAGTATATAACGGGCAGAAGGAGGATAGACAGGGGCAGTTTTCCGGACGGGATGTTCATGTCGCACGAGTCGGTGGAGGCCTCCGTCCACTGCGGGACGCATGTTGACTCGCCCTTTCATTACGGGCCCCAGTGCGCCGGAATGCCTTCGAAAAAAATCGAGGACCTGCCGCTTGAGTGGTTTTACGGAGACGGCGTGGTCCTGGACGTGACCGGCGTTAAACCCGGCGGGACGTTAGGCATAGGGGATATTGAGGCTGCGCTCGAAAGGATAAGTTACAACCTTAAGCCCGGCGACATCGTCTTGTTCAGGACGGGCGCGGACGGAAACTTCGGAGGCCCGGAATATTTTTTCAAGTTCCCGGGGATTGGGGCGGAGGCCGTAGCCTTTCTCATTGATAAAGGGATAAAGGTAATCGGCACGGATGCGCCTAGCCTAGACAGGCCGTTCGGGCTTATGGCCGAGGACTACTACAGGACGGGCGATAAAAACTTTCTCTGGCCCGCGCATCTGATGGGACGCAAAAAGGAATACTGCCAGATAGAGAGGCTCGCGAACCTGGACGCCCTGCCAAGGCCGTTCGGGTTCAGGCTGGCGTGTTTTCCGGTAAAGATAAAGGATGTCGGCGCCGCCTTCGCGCGCGCCGCGGCGATTTTCGAAGACCAGGAGGCATAGATGGCCCATACCAGAAACACCGTATTTATAAAGGCCCCGTACAGTGAAGTATTCGACATCACGAACGATATAGAGCGCTGGCCCGAGCTCTTCGACGAGTATACAGACGCGAAGATACTATCGCGGGAGGGTAACAATATAACCTTCCAGTTGACCAATAAAGAGGGAAAGTCATGGCGTTCGAGCCGGACCCTCGACAAGGCCGGCCATAGGTGCACCGCAAGGCGCGAGGAGCCGATGTTCCCGTTCAAGCGGATGGAGCTTCTCTGGACATACGCCGAGAAGGACGGCGGCGTGGATATGACCTGGGAGCAGGACTTCGAGATGGACGAAAAAGCGCAGGTGGACAATGCGCCCGCCGAGCAGAGGATTAATGCGCACTCGAAGAAAAATATGCAGAGGATAAAAGAGATAATAGAAAATAAGGAATAACGATGAAAATATTAGGTATCTGCGGCACGCACAAGAGGGGAAAACAGAAGTCTGCGAGCGAGTGGTTCCTTGGGCAGGCGCTGGAGGCGGCCGGGGAAAAGGGCGCGGATACGGAGATAATCCGGCTCATAAACCACAACGTCAAGCCCTGCCTCGCCTGCAACCGGTGCCTGTGCGGCATGACCTGCCCGCTCCTTGAGGACAAAGACGACGACGGGAAGATGATATTCGACAAGATGTCCGGGTCGGATGCGTTTATTTTCTCGTCGCCGGTATATGCGTACCAGCAGCCCGCAATAGTGATGAACCTGCTCCACAGGACACGCCCGCTGCACGAGCAGGAACGCTCCGAGATATGGGGAACGACGATAACGGCGTATCCCAAAAACCCGTTCAAGGGCGCTCCGGTCGGGAACCTTGCCGTAGGCGCCGCGCTTGGCATGGAGGGCGCGCTGTATTACCTGTTCCACTACCTGAAGGCAATGTCCGCCACGTCAGTCGCATGCGCCGGGATAGCGCTCATGGACTCCGAGATGAAGAACCTGTGCATGGTGGGGAAGAAGTTCATGATGGAGCACCCGGGTTTCAAGGCGCTTCTCGATAAACCCATGCCGGGTTATGAAGAGAACAAGCCCGCAATCGCCATGGCGCGCGCCGTCGGCGAGCAGGTCTACGATGTCTGGAACTCAGAGGTGTTTCAAACCATAAAAGAGGTCTTGCGGTATTAGCATGAAGGTATTCGACGCCCATTTCCATCTGCTTCCCGATGCGGTCTTACGCCACGCCTCGTTCTATAACGAGGGCTGGGGCGGCGTGGACGTACATATCCGGAGCATGGACGACTCGGGCGTGGCGCGCGCGCTGATATCCTACCCTACGACGGACTTCCACCTGAAAAAAGGCGTCACCGAACTGGCCGCGGCAAGGGAATATAACGATGCGGCAAACGCCTTATGCAAGGCGGCGGAAGGCAGGCTTTATTACCTGGCGATGGTGCCCCTTACGGAGCCGCTGGAGATGATAGATGAAGCCTTGCGTCAGGCGTCCGAGGGCGCTTCAGGGTTCTCCATGCCCACCAACGGCAATGGAATATACCCGGACAGCGAGAGGTTCCTCTCGTTCTTCAAGGCGGCGGACGATATGGGGCTGCCGGTATTCTTCCATCCGACGACGCTTTCTCCTTTCGGACACGAAAGGCTCAGGCACCCGCTCATTACCCCGGTATTCCAGTATTCGTTCGATACCTCCATCTGCCTTGCAAGGCTCATCGACTCGGGCCTTCTGAGGGTATTTCCGGGTCTTAAGCTCGTGTTCTCAAGTTTCGGCGGGGTCATGCCGTTCCTTGCGGGCAGGTTCGACAGGACCTATAAAATGCTGCTTGGCCGCGGCATAGTCAATGATATGGGCGAAGACCCGGGCGAGACTCTGAAAAGAATATACGTCGATACCTCCGGCGCGGCGAGCATTTCGATACTCAACCTGGCGCTGGAAGTCTTAGGCCCCGACAGGCTCCTTTGGGGGAGCGATTTCCCGGCCAACCGGGAAATAAAGGCGTCGATAGAGGCCGTTAACGCCCTTGACATAAGCGGCGCGGCAAAAGAGAAGATACTCCATCTTAACCTTGAGGGACTATGCCAGGGAAAAGGGTAGCGATATTCGGTGCGGGGATAGCGGGCCTGTCCACGGCTTATTATCTTAAGAAGGCCGGGCTTGACCCCGTGGTATACGAGAAGAGGCCGGAGGTCGGCGGGCGGTTCGCCACGCTCGAGGTCGAGGGCGTATATATCAACAAGGGTGCGATGATGTTCGCCCCGAGGCTGAACCCGCATTTCAGCGGGCTGATAACCGAGCTGGGCGTGACGCACGAGCGGATAAGGCTGAAGAGGTTCGCGCTCCAGATAGGCGATAAGATAACCGGGCTCGACTCGTGGTCGATGTTCAGGAGCGGGCTTTTCAGCCTCGGCGAATACCTGCAGTGGCTGAAGCTCAGGAAGTTCATCAAGGGTCTCGATTTCAGGCTGGAGAGCTGGGACCCGAAGCTCCAGGCCATCCACGGGATGTCGCTCGAGGAGTTCTGCGTCGGCAAGATGGGCTATTCCCAAAAGATGTTAGACTATATCGTCCAGCCTTTTTCGAGCTTCGGGTACGTTGACCCTCCGCACATTGCCGCAGACCACGGGCTTTTCCTTTTCGCATACGGCGATTCACCAGTCCGCGTGCCGCACAAGGGCATGGCGGAGGTGGCCAGGGAGCTTGAGCGGAGGATGCCGGGCGTGATACATACGTCCAGCAAGGTGGCCCGCGTCAGGAAGAACCCCGGCGGCTTCGACATAGAGGTCGAAAACGGCGACGGCAGGGCCGGTACGGAGAGGTCCGACTATGCGGTCTTCGCGACGGGGCAGGAGAGCTTGAACAAAATATTCCCGGACATAACCGTAGACGTGAAGAGCACGAAGACCAGGGGCGTGATATTCGAGGCTAGATGCCCGCAGTACAGGAAATACGACGTGCTCTTAATCGCAAAGCACAAAAACCCGCACGGCGTGCACGGCGGCGAGATGAAGCACCTGCCGGACGGCAGGACGATTGCGGGCATGTTCCTGTACCGCCCGGACGGCGACATAAAGGCCGTGTTCGGAGATTACAAGGAATTGCCTAAGGTAGGCTGGTCTCCCGCAATTACCCTCATCCCGCCCGGCAGCCCGACAAGGGAAGTCGAAACGGAGGTGCCGGGGGCGTTCCTGGTTGGGGATTTTTACCGCTTGCCGTGCATAGAGTCCTGCGTGTATACTGCCAAGCAGGTAACCGAGAAAATCGTAAAGGAGGCAAGTAAAAAATGAGCGCAATTAGTTCGTCAATTTATCTTAAGGATGAACTTGAAAACCTTCGTCCGATTCTTGAACAATGGCTCGACATGAATAAAGAATATTGCGCTGCCTATAATGAATGCCTATATGCGTATAGCGAACGCTCTACCATTAGCTCTCTTGCTGCGGCAGTCTGGATGTCTGGCGGTTTTGCAGTGACAGAATTTTCGCATCCAAAAAAGAACTTTAATGGAGACATATGGGGTGATTTATGGTTTGCTTTGAAAGATAAAGAGCATTCTTACTATCATGTTGAGGCAAAATACTATGCTGATAAAAATATTACTTATGATGGTGAAAGATTAAAAATAGAAATAGAAAAGGGTTTAAACGAAGCAAAAACACAAATCGAGGATTCAAAAAAGGAAGAAAACTGCACGAAACTCGCTCTTGTATTTATTGTGCCAGATTTCCCGTCCGCTGAAGGAGAGAAATATATAAAAGAAGTTAAAAAAATTAATCAATCTATTAGCGATATTGAGCATGAATATGATTTAGCGGTAACCCTTAATCCTGATGTAACAGGAAATAAAGATGAGCATTATTTCCCATGTGTTGCTCTTCTGGGAAGAATAGTACCTAATGGTATATGACGCAATTATAATCGGCGCTGGACTGGGCGGCCTTTCCGCCGGGGCATATCTCTCCCGGGCGGGCAAAAACGTGCTTGTGCTGGAGAAGATGAACGAGCCCGGCGGCCGGTGCAGGAGCGTCCAAATGATGGGCCACCGCTTCGACATCGGCGCGGATTATTTCGGCAAAAAAATACTGGGTACGATGAGAGAACTCGGGAAGGAGAAGGAAGTCGAGCCGGTCTGGTTCAAGGTGATATCCGATACCGACGGGAAAACCATGACGGTGCCGCCGGGCCTGCATACGATAAAAGAGCTCAGGCGTATGGGCATGAGCCTTGGCGATATAACCGGCTTCGGCTGGCGCATGGGACGCCAGCTCGCGTTCAAATCCTACCGGAGCATCCCGAATAACCTGGAACTTGTAAACAAGATTACGAGGAACAGCCGCCTCCGCGAGGTACTGAACATCGGCGCATTTTTTTCAGGGAACGACCCCGAGAACATGCCGTCCTACTGGTTCAACCTGGTCTTCGGCAAGACCTACGGTTACGATAAACCGTTCTTCCCAAGGGGCGGCTCCGGCAGGATACCCGAGCTACTGGCGGACGTGATACGCGAAAGCGGCGGCGGCATAGTGTATAACGCCTCGCCGAAGAAGATAATAGTAAAAGACGGGAAGGCGGCCGGCGTCGTACTTGACGGGCGGGAGATTGAGTCCGCTGCGGTGATAAGCGGCGTAGGTATCCTGCCGACGGTACATTCGCTGGTCGGGAAGGAACATTTCCCGTACGGCTTCCTGAACACCATAGGCTACTACAAGGAAGGCCTCTCAATGGCCAGCATATTCGTGGTGTTCAGGCGGAGCGCGAAAATCACAAAGGGCGTGCACGTCTACGCGAGGTTTTCCCGCAATATGAGCGCGATGTTCAGGGTACTGAAGGAAGGTCGTTTCCCGGAAAAGGGCATGTTCATACTGTCCTGCCCGGACGCGGCGGACGACCCGGGTACCGAACACCTGGCGGGCACGATTAAGTTCCTGATACCCAGAGGCGGGGCGGAAAGGGAGGCGATAGAGGCCGAGGCCCAGAAGATAATCGGAGAGGTGGACCAGGTCGTCCCAGGCTTCAAGGCGGCCGTGGTTGACAGCAGGCTCTACGCGCCGCGCGATTACGTGGATAATTTCGGGTTCGTGAGCACCGTGACACCCGTGGCGGAGAGCGTGCATTACGAGAAGCTGGGCGTCGAGACGCCGCTCCCGGGGCTTTACTGCGCAGGCTCTACCGTCCTTCCGGCGGGCGGCTGCGCCGTTTCGTCCATAGAGTCTGGCAAGGCTGCGGCGAAACTGGTAATAAAGAGAAGCGGAAATTAAAAAACGACGAAAGGAGGTGGACGGAAGGGTTATTCAGGTAAACTTTTCTAAACCTTATTGGATTGAAAGGAGGCATGTCATGAAGAAACTGTTTTTAATATTTGCCCTGATAGCGCTGCTTGTCCCGGCCGGTTCCATCGCCAGGATGAAGGCCCCGGACGTACTGGACCACGAGGATATCAAGACGGACGAAAGCCTGTCCAAGTACAAAAGCATCGGCATCAAGATGTTCTCCGCGGACGATGTCGAGCTTAAGAACGTGGACGACGAGGAGAAGAGGCAGCTCAAGAACTACCTGCCCGACTGGCGCGAGAAGCTGGCAAAGACTATAAAGAACGAGCTGAACGGAGACAACTTCAAGGCCTTCGTGATTAACGACGAGGGAAAGAACGCCGGCGACGCCGACCTTATCCTCGAGGGGAAAATCACGGAGATAAACCTTGGCAGCCAGTTCAGCAGGGTGTTCTGGGGCTTCGGAGCAGGCCAGTCGGGGCTGACCGTGAAGGGCAAGCTAATAGACGCCAGGACCGGCAAGGAGTTGGCGACCTTCGAACATGAGAATTCTTCCGCGATGAAGAGCGGCGATAAATGGAGCCTGATGGAAGGGGAAGTGAGCGACCTTGGCAACAAAATTGCGAAATTCATCGACAAGCTGCGCGACTAGAAGCCTGAGATGAAGGTGCTGCTGGTCTCGCTTAACCGGGAGTCCGAGCCGTTCACGGCGGCCCCGATAGGGCTTGCCCTGGTCGGCTCCTCGCTTAAGGAGGCCGGGCACGAGGTGAGCGTCCTGGACTTGTTGTTCTCGGACGACCCGGCCGGGGATTTAAAGAAGGCGGTACTGGGCTTCGAACCGGGGCTGATAGGGCTGTCCATCAGGAACATAGAGTCCTCTACCGAGTTCCTGATGCCCCGGTACCGGGAGCTTGTCCAGGGACTTGCGGCGTATACGGATGCGCCTGTCGCTGCCGGAGGGCCCGCGTTCTCCATAATGCCGCGGCAGGCGCTTTCGTACCTGGGTCTGAAATACGGCGTGGCAGGGGAGGGCGAGGCCGCAGCCGTCGGCCTCGCCCGCGCGCTTGAAACCGGGGCCGACCCAGCGTCCGTCCCGGGGGTATGTACCCTGGATAACGGTGAATTCAGTCTTATGCCGGGGGCGCCTATTGAAGGTTCTGCGCTTAAAAGCCCGGACTGGAGCCTGCTGCCGGTGCACCGGTACGATATGGTGGGCGTCCAGTCGAAAAGGGGATGCTCCTTCTCCTGCATATACTGCACCTATCCCTCGCTCGAGGGGAGGAGGATGCGGCTTAGGAATCCTGGCGAAGTCGCGGGCGAGATGGAATCCGCGGTCGCGGCCGGAATAAAAGCGCCTTTTTATTTCGTCGATAACGTCTTCAACAACCCCCGCGGCCATGCCGAGGATATATGCGATGAAATGGTGAGGCGGGGCGTGGAGGTTTCGTGGGGATGCCTGGCGACTCCCTCGGGGCTGGACAAAGGGCTCATCCATAAAATGAAGTCCGCCGGGTGCGAGAGCCTGGAGATAGGGGCCGACTCACTGTCCGGCCGGATGCTCAAGGGGCTCGGGAAAAATTTTACGCCACAGGATGTGGAACGCGCGGTCGCGGCATGCAAGGAAACGGGGACCATGCATATGGTCTTCCTGATACTGGGCGGCCCGGGCGAGGGTGAGGATACCCTTTCCGAGACCTTCGAAGCCTTAGAGTCGCTCTCGCCGGACAAGGTCTTTGCCGTCTCAGGCGTCAGGATATATCCGGGTACGCCGATTGCCGCTAGGGCGCCTCCCCAGTAAGAGTTCGCCCAGTAGCTGCAAGCGCCAAGGCGCATAACTGCCAGCAAGATCAATAGCGTCCAGATGCACGAAGTGTGACGGCGCCGCAGCCTTTGCATCGCCG